>JBEIQK010000024.1:0-20549 GCA_040376505.1 Alphaproteobacteria bacterium
AGGCGATGGGATCGAGGAAGCCGCCGCGCTGGTTGGGCGAGCGGTCGGGGTCGCCCAGCCCCAGGCTCTCGTCGACCCGCCAGCGGTTGGGCGGGGTGTCGGTGATGGCGTCGCGCCCTTCCAGCACCATGCGCCAGAAGGCCGCGACCGAGCTGGCCCCCGGAAAGAGCCCGGCGAGGCCGATGATGGCGATGGGGGGCGTGTGGCCGCTCATCGGAAGGCCGGCGCCACGTCGCGCGCGAAGCGGCGCATCGAGCGCAGCACGGCGGCCTGGTCGAGGCGACCAAACCAGAAGCTGCAGCTGAAGTAGGTGGCGCCCACGCCCTCCTGGATGCGGCGGAGCTGGCGGATGCAGGTCTCCGGCGTGCCGATCACCACGAAGTCGTCGAGGATGGTGTCGGTGTCGGGCTCCCAGGGCAGGGGCTGCTCCACCATGATGCCGTCCTGCACGGCCTCAAAGCGGTGGCGCAGGGCCACGCTGATGCGGGCGTTCCAGCGCACATGCTCGACCATCGCCCGGGCCTCGGCCTCGGTCTCGGCGACATAGACCGGGCGCTGGGTGCCCACCTGGAGCGCCGGCCCGCCGTCCGGAAAGAGGTGCGGCCAGGCCAGGCGCGGGTTGGTCATGCGCGAGATCGGCTCCAGCACGCCGGTGAAGAGGTTCCACCCGCGCTGGGTGGCCTGGGCCACGGTCTGCTCTTCGGTGGTGTTGACCACCAGCCAGACGGGGGGCGGGCGCTGGATGGGCTGCGGCACCAGGCGCGTCTTCGGGACGCGGAATTCCTTGCCCTCGTACTGAAAGAGCGGCTGGCTGAGCGCGCCCTGCAGCACGTCGAGGGCTTCGAGAAAGCGCCCCTGATCGCGGGCGCGGTCGATGCCGAGCCGGTCGTACTGGTACTGGGCATAGCCCTTGCCCAGCCCCACCTCCAGCCGGCCCCCCGAGAGGACATCGAGGGTGGCCAGCTCTTCGGCGACCACCAGCGGGTGGTGGAGGGGGATGGGGATGATCGCCGGCCCCAGGCGGATCTGCTGCGTGCGGGCGGCGAGGTGGCTGAGCAGCTGGAGCGGCCGGGCGCTGGTCGCGTAGTTGGTGAAGTGGTGCTCCGCCAGCCAGAGCTTGGAGAAGCCCAGGGCTTCGGCTTCTTCGGCGATGGCGAAGGCCCGCGCATAGAGCGCCTGGGCCGTCTCGTCGCCGTCTGGAGAGGGGATCGTGAGAAAGACGCCGAATTGCATCCGGGCCTCCGCCGAATTGGGAGTCGGGGTCAGGGTCGACCCGCCCGCGGCTCCCGGGTGGGAGCGCGGTCGCTGGGGATGGGCGCGCGCCGCGGGCGCTCAGCCGGGGTCGGTCACCGGGGCGGGGCGCCGTTGGGAGCGGGGGCGGATGTCGCGCCAGACCGCGCCGATGTACGAAAGGCAGTCGGCTTCGCTGCCGATCATGCCGACAGCCAGCCACCCTGCGGGGAGGATGCGGTCGGCCGGCCAGATCGAGTACTGCTCTTCGGCGTTGATCACCACGGTCCAGATTGGGATGGCGTCCTGGCGAATCACGGGTTTCATCGGCACTCCTGTGCCGGTCGGTGGTAGCCGGTTGTCAGAGAGTGGGCAAATCCCTTTGGATGCGGAAATCGACTGCAATCGACTGCAATCGGGTGGGGGAGGGTAGAAATGAACTGGTTTTTTTGTTCATACGATAGGATGTCGTATTTGTCGAACTTGTTGACGAAAGTGTGGCTCCGAAGTGTAAACTGGGTTGCGGCTCGGTGGCCGATAAACGGTGACGGGTTGAGGTCTCTTCACCCGCTCAGATTTCGAGGTCCTGAGCGGGTTGGTTCGTTGTTGTTCGGCGTATCAGGCTGCTTATGAAAGCGTTCTGTTGTTCGTGTCTCGGCCTCAGATCTGAGGTCTCCCCACAGACCGTAAATTTGCAAATCGGTTCCGGATGCATGGATTGATCATGTTCAGTAAGGTGACTTGCGAAGAGTATGCAGGTAATCTGAACTATTTTGTTCAAATCAGGCGCATCTTCCTGTGGTGTGGAGAAGGGGGGAGGTCCAATTTGTGGACCGCCCAGGCCGCCGCGCACCGGCTGGCTCAACGGAGGGAACCGCCGTTGCGAAATTGCCTCCTCATTCCCCGCACCAAGGCCTGACCCCGCGTGGAGGGCTCAGGCCCGCGTGATCGCGTTGTGGGCGATCGCCGCCGAAACAAAAGCCGCGAGGCCCGGCGACTGATCGTCGTAGTACGCGGTGAAGCGCGGGTCGCCGGTGTACAGCTCGCCCAGGCCCAGGTGCAGCTCGAGGCTGCAGGGGTAGAACCAGCGGCTGATGTGCGCCCGGTGGGCCTCGGCCAGGGCGGCGGCCTCGGCGCTCTCGGCGATGGCCCCTTGGGTCAAGAGCGCGATGAAGCCGGCCTCGATGGCCTGGACCTCAGCGCGCAGGCGCTCCCAGGTGGCGGCGTCGTAGCGGGCGGTGCGGCGCTGGGCGGTGGCCCAGGCCTCGGTCTGGCCCCATCGGGCCTCGGCCTCGGCGGCCTGCTCGGGAGGGAGGGTTCCGGCGAAGAGCGCGGACATGTCAACCTCGGGCCCGCCGTCGTGGAGGGCCTTTTCGATGTGGAGGAGGAGGGTGTCGAGGGTGGCGCGCTCGGCGGTGAGCCGGGCGCGGTGGTGGAGCAGGGCCGCCCGTCGATCGAATTTCGGGTCGTCGAGGGCCCGCTGCACCTCAGGCAGGGAGAGCCCGAGGGAGCGGCAGAGGCGAATCAGGTGCAGGCGGCGCAGGTCGGCGGCGGTGTAGAGGCGGTAGCCCGCCTCGGTGAAGCCGCTGGGGCGCAGCAGTCCGATCGCATCGTAGTGGTGCAGGGTCTTGATGGTGACGCCGGCCAGCCTTGCGGCGGCGCCGACGGTCCAGCAGGGGGTGGTCATGGCAGCTCCACCTCCTTCATGCGGCCTCCCCTTGGAGGAGGGTCAAGGGAGCGGCGTGGTTTTTTTGCGGCCGGGTCGCGCCGGCTGGGGGCAGGGATAGCCGGCCGCCAAGCCCTGGAGGCCCGATGTCTGCCCTGGTTCAGCCTGCCGACCTGCTCACCTTCTGGTTCGGCGACGCCGACCCCGCCGCCGCGGTGGCCCCCAATTTCGCGCGCTGGTTTGGCGGTGGCCCCGAATTCGACGCCGAGGTGCGGGCCCGCTTTGGCCCCACCCTCGACCTCGCCCTGCAAGGTCGGCTCGGCGGCTGGCTGGCTCACCCCCCGAGCCTCCTCGCCTTTGTCGTGCTGGTCGATCAATTCCCCCGCAACGCCCACCGCGGGTCGGCCCAGGCCTTTGCCTGGGGCCCGATGGGCCTCGCGGCGGCCCTGCTGGCCATCGAGAGCGGGGCCGACCGCGCGATGGGGCTCTACCAGCGGTCTTTCCTGTACCTGCCCTTGGAGCACACCGAAGACGCCGCGATCCAGGCCCAGGTCGTGACGGCCTACACCGAGCTGGTCGCCCTCGCGGAAGGGGCCGATCGCGGCGTGATCGCCAGCATGCTCGACCACGCCCAGAAGCATCAGGCCGTGATCGCGCGCTTCGGCCGCTTTCCCACCCGCAACGCCGCGCTGGGCCGGGAGAGCACCCCCGAAGAGCTGGAATTCCTGGCCTCGCCGGCCCGCTATCCCTGAGGCCTACTCGTCGTCGTCGCCCTCGACATAGCCAAGCTGCTTCAACATCTCGGTGGTGTCGGCATTGGGGGCGGCCTCCACCGCGGCGCCCTCGGCGGCGAGGGCGGTCATCTGGCCCTCCCAGTCGCCCAGGATCGCGGCGAGGCGCGTGACCTCGGCGGGGTGCTCGGCGCTCAGGTCGGTGGTGGCGCCCGCATCGGAGACGGCGAAGAGGCGGGTGCGCTGCTTCTTCAGGTCGTGGACGAGGTGCCAGTCGGCCTCGATCACCGCGGTCTTCTTGGAGCGCATGTAGTAGGTCTCGCTGAAGATGCGCTCGTGAACCGCGGTGTCGCGCAGGCCCCGCAGGGCGTCGGCCTCGGAGCGGCCGTCGGTGGGGGCGAGGGGCTGCAGGCCGAGCAGGTCGAGCATCGTGGGCAGCACGTCGATGTTCATCGACAGGCCGCCGATGGCCCGCCCGGCCGGCAGGGCGGGGTGCTGCACGATCAGCGGCACCTGCAGCGTGCTGGCGAAGAGGTGGTTGCCATGGCCCCGGCCGTGGTGGGCCGGCTGGCGCAGGCCCTCGCCGTGGTCGGCGGCCAGCACGAAGAGCAGGTTTTTGCGCCGCTGCTTGGCGGAGACATAGAGCTGGGCGAGCTGATCATCGAGCTGACGCAGGGTGGCGTCGTAGCTGCGCAGGGATGGGCGCAGGCTCCAGAAGCGCAGGCGGTAGCGCGGCACCACGGGGCGCGGCTCGTGGGTGGTGGTGAAGAGCAGGGCGCCAAAGAAGCGCTGGTCGGCCGGCGTGGCGTCGAGCTCGCCGATGACGCGGTCGATCAGCTCCTCGCCGCTGGGGATCTCAGCGCCGCGGCGGTAGCGGCCGCCGGGCTCGTCGTAGACCTCGAAGCCCTGGGCAAAGCCGAAGGCCGAGCTGGCATTGGGGTTGGAGACGGCGCCGACGGTGCGGTAGCCGGCCTGCTGGAGGGTCTCGGCCATCGTCACAAAGCGCGCGTCGAGCACCAGCGAGAGCGAGCCGCGCTTGCCGGGGTTGTCGAGGTGCAGGGGGCGCGGCCAGCGGCCGGTGACCAGCGTGCCCACGCTGGGGCGGGTCCAGGGGGCCTGGGCGTAGTGGCGCTCGAAGTGCCCGCCGGCGCGGGCCAGGGCGTCGACGAAGGGGGTGGTGCCCTCGCCGCCGTACAGGCCCATGCGATCGCGGCGCAGGGTGCAGGCGATCACGAAGATCACGTCGGTCTGGGCGGCCGACAGCGGCAGATCGGCAGGCGCCAGGGCCGCCGCGAGGTCGTCCGCCGCGACTCGGTCGACGGCGTCTTTGGGTGGGGGCCAGACCTGCCAGAGCAGGCCCAGCAGGCCCATCCCAGCGAGCACCGCGAGCGATTTCAGCCATCGTGCCATGGCCGGCCGGCTATCGCGCCGCGGTGGCCTTGGCGCCCCCGGGATAGGGCGCGGCATGCCGGATGTCCTGAACGACCTCATCGACCGCCTCCGCCTGGAGCGCATTGAGTCCAACCACTTTCGCGGCCAGAGCCAGGATCTCGGCTGGGGCGCCATGTTCGGCGGCCAGGTGCTGGGGCAGGCCTTGTCGGCCGCCTCGCAAACCGTGGCCCCCGAGCGCCTCGTCCACTCACTGCACGCCGCCTTCCTTCGGCCGGGCGACGTTTCGGCGCCGGTGCTCTACGAGGTCGACCGCCTGCGCGACGGCGGCAGCTTTTCGGCGCGGCGGGTGCTCGCCATTCAAGGCGGCGAGCCCCTCTTCAGCCTGATGGCCTCCTTCATGACCCCCGAGGAGGGCTTCGACCACCAGACCGCGCCGCCCGATGTGCCACCGCCCGAGGCCCTGAAGAACGAGCGGCAACTCGCCATCGAGCTGGCCGAGCGGTACCCGGCCGCCCGGCCGATGATCAAGGTGGCCTCGGGGCCGATCGAGATGCGGCCGGTGCAGCCGCTCAACTACCTCGAGCCCCAACCGATGCCGGCCCGCCGGCAGATCTGGTACCGCACGGTGGGGCCCCTGCCCGATGATCCGCTCGTCCACAGGGCCCTGCTGGCCTACGCCAGTGACTTCAACTTCCTGGTGACGGCGATGCTGCCCCATGGCGTGACCTGGGTGACGCCAGGGATGCAGGTCACCAGCCTCGACCACGCCATGTGGTTTCACCGGCCCTTCCGCTTCGATGAGTGGCTGCTCTACGATCTGGAGAGCCCCAGCGCCCACGGCGGCCGCGGCGTGGTGCGGGGCCGCTTCTACACCCGCGACGGCGTGCTGGCGGCCTCGGTGGTGCAAGAAGGCCTGATGCGCGACCGCTCCCGCGCCAGGCGGACTTAGGCCCGGCGGCGGCGGCTGAGGCCAAAGGCGGCGGCGCCGGCCAGCAGCCAACCCGCGGGCAGGCCGCCCGACCAGCCGGCGTCGGCCCCGGTGTCGGCCTCGCAGGTGCCCGGGTCCTCCGACCAGCCCTTCTCGCAGATGGGAAAGTCGCTCTCCAGGGCCTTGTCGTAGCTGATGTAGCGCTGCTGCCAGTTGGGGTTGTGGTTGCGCGGGTAGAGCATCAGGTCTTCGGAGACGGCGCCCGGATCGAAGCGAACGTGCAGGCGGGTGACGTTGGCGGTGTTGGGATCGCCCTCGAAGCCGAGGTCGCGCAAGGTGCCCTCATCGAGGGGCCCGCCGGCGGTGCAGGGGTCGCAGGAGGTGGGCGCCCAACTGTACTCCTTCACCCAAACCGCGCCCCCGCCGTTGTCTTCGTAGGCCTTGTCGAGCAGCTCGCTGTAGAACTGCGAGAAGTTGCCGCCCAGGCTGTCTTCCCACATACACTCCGACTCGATGGTGACCTCGGGGTAGTTGGAGATGCCCACCTCGCCCTGGGTGCCGATGACGTGAACGATCACATCCTGCACCCCGCCCGCGTTGAGGGTGCCCAACTTGATCGGCAGGGTCATCATCTCCGAGGGGTAGGAGATCTGTACAGGCGGCAGCCACATCGCCGAGGCCGGGTCTTCGCTGGCGTCGACCTTGACCCGCACGAACTGGCTGCCCCCCTGGATGTAGCTGTCGAGCACCCGGCTGGACTCTTCGTTCAGCACAAAGCCGTCGAGCGCGAGGTCATCCGCGAGCTCGGCCACCGAGGTGGGCGCGATGGTGCGGATCCCCAGCGTGGCGGGCGCGATGCCGGCCACGTCGAGCAGGGCGGGGAGGTTGTCCATGAGCAGGCCCGAGAGCAGCCCCCGGGCGAGGCTGCCGGCGCAGGAGGCGCAGCCGCTCTTGAGGCTGTTGCCATGCAGATCGTCGCAGGTGTACTCCACGAGGCGGGGGGCGTCGTACACATCGATGCGCTTCACCGGCCCGGCCGAGATCTCCTTGGCGTCCTGCTCGGAGAAGCCGGCCGGCACGGGGATCAACATGCCAAAGGTGGCGGCGCCGACAAAGTCGCTCGACAGGGTGAGCGTGGTGCGCCCGCCGTCGTGCACCATCACCACCTGACTCTGGCGGTTCAGCAGGGTGTCGCCGGCGCTGCCCACATAGGTGCCGCAGAAGGCTTGGGCGGCGGAGGGGGCCAGGCAGAGCCCCAACGAGAGCAGCGACAGGCGGGCCGAAAACACATGGACCTCCAAGAATCTCCGGCCCGACGGGGCCGAAGGGGAGCCTATTCAGCCCATCGCCGCGCGGATGGCCTCGGCCAGCGAGAGGCTGAAGAGCGCCTCGGCGCCGCCCACCGGGAAGGCCGGCCCCCCGTCGGCGGCGGCGAGCCAGGCGGCGTGTAGGGCCCGCAGGGCGTCGGTGCGGGGCAGGGCCACGGGCTCGCCCTCCAGCTCGCCCTGCCCCCAGCGCACCCGGTGGGCCGTTCCGCGCAGGAGGTCGAGGCTGGTGTAGCGGCCCTCCTCGAAGACCCGCAGCCGGCGCACCCGCTCGGGGCTCACCCGGCTGGCGCTGAGCTGGGCGACCCCGCTGCCCAACTCCAGGCGGGCGTTGCAGAGGTCGAGCTTGCCCGAGCGCACGCCAATTCCGAGCGCCCGGGCCTCGCGCAGGGGCCCGCCCAGGAGCGTGGCGGCGAGGTCGAGGTCGTGGATCATCAGGTCGGCGATGACGTCGACGTCGGTGCCGCGCACCGAAAAGGGGCTGAGGCGCTCGGCGCTCACGAAGCGGGGGGCGCAGCCCTCGAGGGCGGCCAGGGCCGGGTTGAAGCGCTCGACGTGGGCCACGCTCAGGTGGGGGTGGTGCGCCAGCGGCGTGGCCTCGATGACGCTGGCAGCGAGGGGCTTCTCGACGAGGCAGGGCCGCCCACGCTCCAGCAAGGGGGCCGCGAGTGCCACATGCAGCGAGGTGGGGGCGGCGATGACGGCCAGATCGATGTCGTGGAGCGGATCATCGAAGCCAAGGGCCGGATCGACGAAGCGCAGGCTCAGGTCGCCCCGCTCGGCCAGCTTGTGGGCGTGCAGGCGGCCCATGTGGCCCAGGCCGATCACGGCCACGATGCGCTTCGCCCTCACTCCGGGCCAGCCTCGGCGCCGGCCGAGCGGCAAACCCCGCGGCGGCTCCCCTCGATGAAGGCGACCAGCTCGATCACCTCGGGGATGTCGACGTAGACCTCGCGGGCCTGCTCGAGCGCGATGCGCAGCGGCTGGCCCGTGTGAAAGAGCTCGCGGTAGGCCGCCTTGAGCGCCTGCAAGGTGGGCAGGGCCATGCCCTTGCGCCGCAGCCCGACGAGGTTGAGGCCGAAGAGCCGCGCCCGGTCGCCCTGGGCGAGGGTGAAGGGGGGGATGTCCTGGGCCGCCATGCCGCCGGCGCCCAGCATGGCGAAGCGCCCCACCCGGCTCCACTGGTGCACCCCGGCGAGGCCGCCAATCACCGCGTGGTCTTCGATCACCACGTGGCCGGCGAGGCTCGCGGCGTTGGCGAAGACGCAGTGGCTGCCCACCTGACAGTCGTGGGCCACATGGCTGTAGGCCATGAAGAGGTTGTGGTCGCCGATGCGGGTGAGGGCCCCGCCGTGGGCCGTGCCGCGGTTGACGGTGGTGAACTCGCGAAAGACGTTGTGGGCGCCGATGACGAGGCGAGAGGGCTCGCCGCGGTACTTGAGATCTTGCGGATCTTCGCCGAGCACCGCGTGGTGAAAGACCCGCGTGCCGGCGCCGATCTCGGTGGGGCCCTTGATGATGGCGTGGGCGCCCACGCGCACCCCCGGGCCCAGGTGGACGCCGGCGTCGATCCAGGCCCAGGGGCCGATGTCGACGTCATCGGCGAGGTGGGCCCCCGGATCGACCAGGGCGGTGGGGTGGATGGGCATGGTTAGCGGAAGAAGGTGAAGAAGGTGCGCTTGCGGCGGTCTTCTTCGGCCTGGTTGGCGCCACCGAGCGCGTCGGCGAGGGTCTTGAAGTCGCGGGTGACCTGGGCGCGGGGAGCGGCGAGGCGCAGCACCTGGCCTTGATCCTGGGCGAGTTGCACCTCGGCCCAGGCGTTGGTGATGGCGCCCGCCACCGGCAGGCCGAGGAGGTCGCCCAGGGCGTTGAGGGACTCGGGCGTGACGTCGTGGGCGCGGTTGAGCACCACCCGGGCCGGCTGGGGGCCGAGGTCGAGGGCCTTGATCGCCTCGCGCCGCCGGATGGCGCCCACCCGGGCCGTCTTCTCGTCGGCCAGCACCACGAGGCGCCGCTGGGCCGCTGAACAGACCGTGAGCGAGACCTCGTTGATGTCGCTGCCGACGTCGATCACGATGTGGTCGTAGCGCTCTTTGAGCCGCTCGCAGAGAAAGACGATCTGCTCGGCGCTGATGGGGTCGGCGTTGGTGACGTCGCCGTCGAGGCCAAAGACGCGAAAGCCCCCGCGGTGGACCGGCGGGGCCTCGCTCCAGGTGCGCGGATCGGCCATCGAGCCGCGCTGGAGGAACCACAGCACGGTGGGCTTTGCCTTCACATCGAGCAGGACGGCGGCGTTGCCGAGGTAGACGTGCAGATCGACCAGGGCCACCCGCTGGTTGTTGCGGCTGGCCAGCTCGGCGGCGAGGTTGGCGGCGACGGTGGTGGTGCCCATGCCGCCCTTGGCGCCGAGCACCGCGGTGATGACGCCGTCGGCGTCGGCCACCTTTTCGCGGCCGCGCAGGCCTTCGACGGCCCGGTGCAGATCGCGCGGACACTCGGAGAGCAGCACGATGTCGGCGCAGCCGGCCTCCACGCAGGACTGGGTCATCGCCTGGCCGGTCTCGTCGGCGATCGCGATGAACTGGGAGGCCGGGTAGAGCGCCTTGACCTTGCGGATGAGCTGGAGGGACTGGCCTGGGCGAAGACCGAGGTAGATCGCCACCATATCGGGGCGGATCTGGGCGATCGCCGTCTCCAGCATCGTGAGATCGCGGACAAAGCCGCCGTCGGAGGCGAGCTCGGCCGTCGCGTCGCGCAGCGCCCGAGCCTGGGGGTCGGTGACCCCGGCCAACAAGAGCTTCATGAGGGTGTCAACTCCACGCTCTCCCGGCGAAGGGGCCGCGGCCTTAGTAGGCCGCCGCCTTCACGATGGCGCGAGGATCGGGGTTCTGTTCCCAGGCCTCCAACAGACGGACCGCCGGGCTGCGTCCGCTGTCGATCACCCCAAGCAAGGGTTCAAGGAGGGAGACGTCATCGGGCATCACCTTCTGTAGACCCCGGGCGGCGATGGCGCCCAAATCGCGGGTCCAATCGGCGAAGGTGCGGCCACGCAGCGGGGCGGAGAGGCCCAGACGCACGGCGCCGGCGAAGCGGCTGTCGGCGGTGCCGTCCTGCTCGATCTCTTCGGTGAGGGCGATCGCCTCGTCGAGGGCGGCCTCGTCGTAGAGCAGGCCGGTGAGCAGGGCGCAGAAGCCCACCGCGAGGTCGGGGGCCACGCAGTCGGCGCCGCGCACCTCGATGGTGTGCTTGATGCGCACCTCGGGGAAGACGCTGGTCTGGTGCAGGGCCCAGTCTTTGTCGCTGGGAAAGTGGCCGTCGAGGCCGCGCTCCATGAAGGTGCGGAAGGTGGCGCCATGGGCGGGGAGCCAGGCGTTATCGCGCTTGTAGAACATCATCGGCACGTCGAGCAGGTAGTCGACCCAACGCTCGTGGCTGTAGGCCTCGCGCAGCGGGAAGCCGGTGCGGGCCGGATCGGTGCGGGTCCAGATGTGGCCGCGGTAGCTCAAAAAGCCGCTGGGGCGGTTCTCCAGCAAGGGTGAGTTGCTGAAAAGCGCGGTGATCAGCGGCGAGACGCCGGCGGCGGCGCGCACCTTGCGGGCGCAGTCGGCCTCGTCTTCAAAGTCGAAGTTGGCCTGCACCGAGCTGGTGCCCTTCATCATCGCCAGGGCCAGATCGCCCACCTGGGGCAGGTAGGCGCGCATCACGCGGTAGCGGGCCTTGGGCATCCAGGGGATGTCGTCGAGGCGGGCGACCGGGCTGAGCCCGCAGGCGAGCCAGTGCAGATCGTGATCTTCGGCCAGCTCCAGCATCACCTGCCGGTTGGCGTACATCTCGTCGGCCAGGTCGCGCAGGGTGAAGAAGGGGGCCCCGGAGAGCTCGACCTGGCCGCCGGGCTCCAAGGTGACGCTGGCGCCGGTGGTCTGCTCCAAGGCGATGAGGTGGCCCTCTTCTTCGTAGGGGATCCACCCCGGCTGGCGCCGGCCGATCTCCTGGAGGATCCAGCGGATGCCGTCGGGCTCGTCATAGGCCACCGGCCTGCCGTCGCCGCGGACGACGGGGCGCTCAAACTCGCCGCCGACGCGAAAGGCGCTGCGGGGCTTGCCGTAGGCGGCGTAGGTGTCGAGGAGCCGCTGCCGATCGATGCGCTCGCCGGTGGCGAGGGGCGGAGGTGCGGGCGGCCGGGGGCGAAGAGGGGAGTCGGTGCTCATGCGCGGCGGACTATCGCAATCGAAGGGTGAGCGCCCGGCAGCCCACCCGTCGGCCGGGCTATGGTAGGCGCCGGAGGCTTCGTGATGTCCCGCTCTGCGTCCGCGATGCTGCTGCTCGTCCTGGTGGGCTGCGTGCCCGTGTTGAACACCCCTGGCGGCGAGGGCCCGGTGGACACCTCCCCCTGGCTGGCCCCCTCCAACCGCTGGCCGGTGGGCGGCGGCCCGCCCGATGGCCTCGTCGGCGAGGGCTGGCAGGATGGGCAGGTGATCCCCGAGGTGGTCCTGGGCGATCAGTACGGCGACACCGTCAACCTGTGGCAGTTCTACGGCATGGTGGTGGTGGTCGATGTCAGCACCATCTGGTGCGCGCCTTGCCAAAAGCTGGCCGAAGACGTGCAAGAGGTCACCGACGAGTTCGAGGGTGACGGCTTTGCCTACGTCACCCTGCTGAGCCAGGACCTCAGCGGCAAGGTGCCCGACACCGCCGAGCTGGCCAAGTGGGGCACCGACTACAACTTCGAGGCCCCCATCCTGGCCGACGATCAGGGGCACAGCGCGGCGATCACGCCGGGCGGCGTCTTTCCGCAGGTGGTCATCGTGGGGCGCGACCTGAAGGTGAAGAACGCGGCCGTGAGCCCCACCACCACCGAGAACATCCGCGCCGGCATCATCGACGCGCTCTGATCCCCTCTAAAAGCGCGTCAGCGGCCCGCTTGGAGGCCCCCGGCGCGCCGAGGGGCCGCAGGTCGACCGGCTGGGAGGGTGGGCAGTCGAGGAGCAGCCGGCAGAGCTCGGCCGGATCGAGGTCTTGGACGCGCTCGGGCACCACGCTGGCCCCGGCGAGGATGTTGGGCAGCGCGATGTGCCGCACCCCCGAAATGAGCATCCGGCCGAGGCCATAGGTGAGGGGGTGCACGGCATGGGCCACCACCATCGGCACCCCCATCACCGCCAGCTCCAGCGTGATGGTGCCGCTCTTGGTGAGGGCCGCTCGACAGGCCGACAGGTCGGCCAGGGCGTCGACCCGCTGCACCGACGGTGGCAGGGGGGGCAGCGCCAGCCCTGCCGGCGCCCGCAGGCGAAAACGAGCCTGGGGCCGCTCTCGTTGCAGGCGGGCCGCCACATCGAGGTAGACCGGCAGGTGGCGGAGCAGCTCCTGGGGCCGCGAGCCGGGCAGCAGGGCGTAGAGGTCGGGGTCCACCCCGCTGCGGCGCGGCACCCGGTCGATCAGGGGGTGGCCCACGAAGCGCACGTCGCAGCCATGGCGGCGGGCGGCCTCGGCGTAGAGCGGCGGCTCAAAGTCGAAGAGGCAGAGGAGCTGGTTGAAGTGGGCGGCGATGGCCTCAACCCGCCCCGGCCGCCAGGCCCAGACCTGGGGGCTCACATAGCCGACCACGTCGAGGCCCCGTCGGCGCGCCTGGGCCGCCATCGGCAGGTGGAGGTCGGGGGCGTCGACGAGCACGACAGTGTCGGCGCCTTCGGCGAGGAGGCTGCCGTGCAGGGCGCCCCGGGCCCGCTGGATCGACGGCAGCCGCGCCAACACCTCGGCCACCCCCATCGAGACCACCGACTCCATGCGGGCGACGGTGGCGACCCCCGCGGCGCGGAGAGCGGGGCCAGTGAGGCCGCGGGCCGAGACCGCCGGTGGCAGGGCGGCGACGAGCTCGGCGGCGAGCAGGTCGCCGGAGGGCTCAGCGGCGCTGAGGAAGAGGTGCATCGGCCCCCTTGGGGTGCGTCATGCTGCAGTTGCGCGGGGGGCGGCCCCAGGGATGTTTGGGTCGTCGGCACCAGTTTGTTCCAGAATGAGGCACCAGCGCGCAACTCCGTGTTGCGCCCTGCAATCAGGTGGTTCCGCGCACTTGAGCCTGGACGCGCGCTGAAATAACCTACGCTTTCTACGACGCTGCTGCTGGAGAGCGCCCCCCGGGTCCCCAGCGATCCCCAGGCGCACTTCCGAGCGCCGGGTCGGTACGGAGGCAAGATGTTCGAGTACTCCATCGTTCAGGTCGGTCGGTACATGGTCGACCGTCAGATCGGTGTTGGGGGCATGGCGCTGACCTACCGTTGCCGCCTGAGCGGCATGGGTGGCTTTGAGAAGCAGGTCGTCATCAAGCTCCTGCACCCCACCCACCAGGACGATGGCAACTTCATCAGCATGTTCCTCGACGAGGCCCGCCTCATGGCGCGGCTCTCGCACCCGAACATCGCCCAGGTCTTCGAGATCGACAATCACGACGGCCTGCCCTACATCGTCATGGAGTACGTCGCGGGCCCCAACCTCGCGATGGTGCTGAAGAAGCTCCAGCCGATGGAAGACCGCAAGGTCCACCTCGCCGCCTGGATCATGGCCGGGGTCTGCCGGGCGCTCAGCCACGCCCACGCCCTTACCGACGACAACGGCCAAGAACTGCACATCATCCACCGCGATGTCAGCCTGGGCAACATCCTCGTGGCCCCCGACGGCTGCTCCAAGCTCATCGACTTTGGCATCGCCAAGTGGAAGCTCAAGACCAACGTGACCGAGGTGGGCATGCTCAAGGGCAAGGTGCACTACCTCGCCCCCGAGCAGATCACGAACCAGGTCGATCACCGCGTTGACATCTACCAGGCGGGCGTGTGCCTGTACTGGCTCGCCACCGGCCAGCCGCCCTTCCACTCCGAAGACCCGATGCAGCTCTGGCGGGACCGGATGGAGGGCCGGGTGACGATGCCCACCCAGCTCTGGACCAACTTCCCGCCCGAGCTCGAAGCCATCATCCTGCGCTCGCTCGCCCGCGATCCGCAGGAGCGCTACCAGACTGGCGGCGAGATGGCCGATGCGCTGGTGGGCTTCTGCAACACCCACAGCCGCTACAACGCCAACGACCGCGCCGTCGCCGCCTGGATGCGCGAGCTCTTCACCCCCGAAGAGTTCGAGCAGCTCGCCGGCCGCAGCCCCAGCCAGCGCACCGACGGCAAGTCGGGCCCGCTGCGCAACGTGCCCAATGGCGAGGGCAGCTCGATCTCCCAGCAGATGCCCCAGCCCAACCAGCCGAGCATGCCCATGGAGCAGCCGCCGGCCTGGAAGGCCTGGTGGCCGGTGCTGGCCGCCGCCCTCGCCGTGGTCCTCGCCATCGTCTGGTCGCGGGGCACGCTCAAGAACAACGCCCCCGACGGGGCCACCGCCAGCCAGGTCGAGCAAGACAAGGCCACCGCCAACGCGCTCGCGTATACGCGCGGCGCCCGCGACTCGCTCACCTCGGGCGACATCGTGATGGCCCGCCAGCTCATCGACAAGGCCAAGACCGCCGGCACCGCCCAGGCCGAGGCCCTCGCCCAGATCGCCGCCACCGACGCGGCGGTCGCCCGCAGCGAGCGCCTCGATCAGGCCCGGCGCCTGATCCGCGACAAGAAGCATGGCGACGCGGTCACCGTGATGCTGGGCCTCGTCGAGGTCGACCCCGAAGACACCGAGGCAGAAGACGTGCTGCGGCAGGCGGCCGAGGCCGTGCGCGAAGACAAGGCGCGCAACGACGATCGCCGCCGCTCGGGCAAGCTCTCGGTGGACGGCACCGTGGGGGCGCGCCTCTACATTGACAATGTGCCGATGGGCGCGGTGCCAACCACCCGGGCCCTCACCCTGAGCTCGGGCATCCATGTGATCTCGGCGCGCAAGCGCGGCTACCGCACCTACAACAAAGAGATCACGCTGCGCGCCGACGTGAACGACACGCTGAAGGTGTCGATGGAGCCGGTGGCGCCGCCCCCTCCCGTGGCCCCGGCGGGCGCAGTTCCGCCCAAGTAGGTTGCGCGCTGAAAGGTGAATTGCATGAGCGCGGATCCCCGCGGGGTGGCCGCGGGGATGAGGCCGTGACACATGCGGGAGCCCCCCCCGGGAGCCTCATGGGACGTCCGCGCCGATCTTCCGCCCTGCCCACCCAGGAGCGCATCCTCCTCGCCGCCGAGGCCGAGCTCGGCCGGGTGGGCATCGCCGCCGCTCGCCTCGATGACATCGCCGCCGCGGCGGGCATCAAGAAGCCCTCGCTGCTGTACCACTTCGAGAGCAAGGACCTCCTCTACGAGGCCGTTCTGCTGCGCGTCTTCGCCGCCCTCGAAGAGCGCTTTGTCGCCGAGGTGCAGGCGCCGGGCCCCTTCGAGGAGCGCTTCTGCCGGCTGGTGGCGGCCTTTGAGGCCTTCGCCGCCGAGCGGCCGGCCTTCGCGAGCATGGTGCTGCACGAGGTGCTGGCGCCCAATCGCCCCGAGGTGCTCGGGCCGGCTACGGCGACGGTGCTGGCCTGGTGGGAGACCTGGCTGCGCGAGGAGGGCGGCCCGGCCCTGCGCCCCGAGGTGGACCTGCGCGCGGCCCTGCTGATGCTGGCGACGAGCGCGATGGTGCGGGCCAGCGCGGGCCCGCTGCGCGAGGCGCTGTGGGGGCCGACGGCGCCGCTGGTGCCCTTGGCGCGGGCGCTGCTGCTGCGCGAGGGCGCTGCGGCCGGCCCCTGAATTCTGCGTTCAGCGATCCTACAGCCGCGGGTCGAGACGCACGGGGGCATGATAGGGCCGTCGCCGGTCCTCGCTATCTTGGAGCCATCATGAGCCCTACGTCCTCTCTTTCGATCGCCGCCCTCGTCTTCTGTAGCTTGAGTTTTCTGGGAGAGGGCGCCCTGGCGGCGACCCTGACGGTCAATCCGGCCGGGGGCACCGGGGTTTACAAGACCCTCAATTCGGCAGTCACGGCTGCGGCCTCGGGTGACACCATCGAGATGGCGCCGGGCACCTACACCTCCACCCAGGTCGACACCAAGGGCAAGTCGCTGACCATCACCTCGACGGGAGGTGCTGCCACCACCACCCTGGTGGGCAAGGGCACCCTGCCGGTCATCACCGTGCCGAGCGGCTCCGTCACCCTGGTGGGCCTTAGCTTCACCAACCCCAATGCCCGCGGCGTGCGCGGCACGGGCGGCAACGTCACCCTCACCAATGTGGTGATGACCGGGCTCGGCTCGACGGCGCTCAACGGCGGCGCGGTGCACATGGCCTCAGGCAACCTCACGGTCTCGGGCAGCACCTTCAACAACAACATCGGCGCCTACGGGGGTCACATCCACGTGCAGGGCGGCGCCGTGCTCAACGTCACGTCGAGCACCTTTGACGGCGGCAGGGCCACCCGCGGCGGCGGGCTCTCGGTCTCCAGCGCCACGCTGACCATGACCAACAGCACCTTGTCGAGCAACGTGGCCACCGACTGGGGCGGCGCCATCCGCAGCACCGTGGCCTCGACGGTGACCCTGGACAACTGCGCCTTTTCGGGCAACAGCGCTACCAACCAGGAGGGTGGGGCGATCAGCTCGGCCGGCTCGGGCACCCTGGTGATCAGCGAGAGCAGCTTCTCCGACAACACGGCCGGGCTCAACGGCGGTGCGATCTACTTCGAGGAGGGCTCGTTCTCGGTCACCAGCAGCCTCTTTGAGTTCAACGAGGCCCTCACGGGCTCGGGCGGCGGCATCTACATGCTCGAGGTGAGCGTGCCCTCCGACATCGAGGTGACGGGCACCACCTTCACCAGCAACCTCGCCACCGTGGCGGGCGGCGGGATCTTCGTGCAAGACCTGGGCGCCACCCTGCGGAGCAACGCCTTCGCGCTCAACACCGCCGGCCAGGGCGGCGCGGTCTTCGCCGAAGACACGCTGGGCGGCAGCGGGGCCTTGCAGGTGGTCGGCAACACCTTCATGCAGAACACCGGCAGCAGCGGCGCGGGCGCGCTCTTCGCTGACTCGGTGCGCAACACCTTGGTGCTCGGCAACCGCTTCACCGACGGCAGCGCGCCGCAGGGGGCCGCCGCCGAGCTGGCCTGCCGCGACACCGCGGTCTTTGGCAACAACATCGTCGCGTACCACGGCGGGGGGGCCGCGCTCTACACCCGCGAAGAGACCGGCTGCGACGTGCTCGACGTCGGCTACAACGGCTGGTTCAGCAACGCGGGCGGTGACACCGACGGCACCCCGGCGGCGGCCGACGTCAATGGCAACGGCAACCTGCCCGCCGTCGACCCGCTCTTCGTCTACTTCACCGACAACAGCGACCCCACCGACGATGACATCTCGCTCGACACGCTCAGCCCCTACATCGACGCCGGCAGCCCCTGGTTTGTCGACCTGGACGGCACCCGCGCCGATATGGGCGGCAACTAGGCGGCCCCGATCGTCGGGCGGCGGCCCCGTGGCGGGGGCTACTGCGACCCGCCTGTGAATCCGACTCCTGTGATGAGCCCAGCGAAACTCATCCCGCGAGTCGGAGTTCAGCATGATCGCCAAGAGCCTTGTCCTTGCCTCTGTCTTTGGTCTCTCCACCTCGGCCTTTGCGGCGACCCTCGTGGTCAACCCGGCTGGCGGCGCAGGCGTCTACACCAAGGTTCAGACCGCGGTGAACGCCGCGGCCAACGGCGACATCATCCAGGTGGCGGCGGGTACCTACACGGGCACGATCATCAACACCAAGGGCAAGACCCTGGTGATCGAGTCGGTGCAGGGGGCTGGCAGCACCATCCTGGTGGGCAACGGCGCTTCGCCGGTGGTGACCGTGCCCACGGGCGCCTCCTCCGACGTGACCCTGCGCGGCTTCACCATCCAGAACACCAACGCCCGCGGCGTGCGCGGCACCGGCGGCATGGTCACCATCGAGGACTCCATCCTCTCCGGGCTCGGCACCAGCGCGCTCAACGGCGGCGCGGTCCACGTCTCGGGCGGCGCGCTCACGGTCGACAACAGCACCTTCTCGAACAACACCGGCGCCTATGGCGCCCACGTCGCCACCCAAAGCGGCGCGGTGGTCACCCTCTCCGACAGCACCTTCTCCAACGGCCTCGCCAACCGCGGCGGCGCCCTCTCCCTGGCCCAGGGCAGCGCGGTCATCACCAACAGCACCTTTACGGCCAACGTCGCCACCACCTGGGGCGGCGCCATCCGCAACACCCAGGCCAACGACCTCACCGTGACCGGCTGCACCTTCTCGGGCAATGACTCCAACACAGCCCAGGGCGGTGCCATCAGCTCGGCCGGCGGCGGCGACCTCCTCGTGAGCGCGTCCTCCTTCTCCGACAACGACGCCAGCACCGGCGGCGGCGCCATCTACTTCGAGTACGGCCTCCTCGACATCGACAGCTCCACCTTCGAGCTCAACGACGCCACCGCCGGCTCGGGCGGCGCGGTGTACATCCGCTACAACACCGGCGCCACCAGCCTCGCCGTGGATGGCAGCCGCTTTGACGCCAACACCAGCACCGACAAGGGCGGCGGCATCTACGCCGAGGGCGTGGGCCCGGTCATCACCGGCAGCGAGCTGTACGACAACATCGCCGAGTACGGCGGCGGGCTCTACGTCGTCGACAGCGTGGGCCGCGGCTCCTCGTCGGTCGGCACCACCATCTTCCAGGGCAACCTCGCCTCCTGGATCGGCGGCGGGCTCTTCATCGACAGCAAGTCCTCCACCTCGCTGGGCAGCAACACCTTCCTGGCCAACGACGCCCTCATCGGCGCCGGCGCCAACGTCAAGTGCTACAACAGCTTTGACTTCCGCAACAACATCGTCGCCGACCAGTCCAATGGCTCTGGGCTCAACCTGCAGCGCAGCAGCTGCACGACCTACAACGTGAAGTACAACGCCTGGGACAACAACCCCAGCAACGTCGGCGGCACCGCCCCGGCCCCCAGCCTCGCCGATGGCACCAACCTCACCGCCACCGCGCCCAGCTTCGCCGCCTACAGCAACGACCTGGACTGGACCAACGACGACCTCACCCTCGGTCTCGCCAGCCCCCTCGTCGACGCTGGCGACGCGACCATGCTCGGCCTCGACAACAGCCGGATCGACATCGGCGCGCATCCCTGAGCTTCGGTGGCTCCCGGGCGGGCGGAGGCGGCCCTGCCCGGGATAGCCGCTCCCGGGCCAAGGGAGCACCACCATGATCGTGCTGGGCATCGCTGACAACCACGACAGCGGCGCGGCCGTCGTCATCAACGGGCAGCTCTTGAGCGCGGTCAACCAGGAGCGGGTCGACCGGGTCAAGAGCTCGGGCGCCTTCCCCTGGGGGGCCATCGACGCGGCCCTCGACCTGGCCGGCGTCAAGGCCCGGGAGGTCGACCGCATCGCCGTGGGGACGGGCTTCACCCCGAGCGCCCTCCTGCGAGCCCTGCCAGGCCTGCACAGCGGCGCCAAGACCGGCGGCCAGTGGAGCCCCCTGCTGCACGCCTATGTCGTGTACCAGTCCATCCTGCGGGGCACCGGGCTGCACACCCTCGAGGTCGACGCCAGCGCCCGCATCTTGAAGCGGCGCTTCGCCGCCCGCCCCTTTCACGATCCCGAGCTGGTGCTGCTCGACCACCACCGCACCCACGCCCAAGGCGCCTACCGCACCCAGCCGCGCAGCCGCTGCCTCGTGCTCACCCTCGATGCGATGGGCGACGGCACCACGGCCACCGCCAGCCTCGGCAACCACGGCCAGCTCGACCTCCTCTGGCGGCAGAGCGGGCTTGCCAGCGTCAACACCTTCTACAGCCGCATCACCGAGTGGCTCGGCTTCACCGCCATCCGCCACGAGGGCAAGGTCACCGGCCTCGCCGCCTACGCCACCGCGCCGGTCGCCCTCCTCGATCACCTGCGCGGGCGGCTCTCCTTTTCGCGCGGGCGCTTCTCGCGGGCCCCGATCGGCCGCTTCGAGCGCCGCGATGACCCCTTCTGGTCGGTGCTGGGCCGCTACGCGCGCGAGGAGGTCGCCGCCGCCGCCCAGCAGGTGCTCGAAGAGGCCGCCACCGCCTTTGTTCGCCACCAGATCGCAGCGACGGGCTGCGGCCACATCGCCCTCGCCGGCGGGGTCTTCGCCAACGTCAAGCTCAACCAGCGCATCGCCGCACTTCCCGAGGTCGAGAGCCTGTGGGTGCTGCCCCACATGGGCGATGGCGGCCTCGCCGTCGCCGCCGGCCTCACCGCCTCGGGCTCGGCGCCCACCGCCCTGGCCCACGCCTTCTGGGGCGGCGACATCTCCGAGCGCGACGCCTACAAGGCCCTCAAGCGCGCCGAGCTGCCCACGCCCGA
>JBEIQK010000733.1:0-3317 GCA_040376505.1 Alphaproteobacteria bacterium
GCGCATGGTCGAGGTGAAGACGCGCGACCCCGAAGACCTCGACGGCCTGGAGGCCATCGATGCCCGCAAGCAGAGCAAGCTCCGCAGCGCCGCCGAGGCCTACCTCGCCGCCCTGAACGAGCCGGTGGTCGAGGTCGCCTTTCTGGTGGCCCTCGTGGAGGGCGCCACCATCCGCCTCTACGACGACGCCTTTTAGGGCATACCCGCCGGGCTCGCGGCCTCACGCGCCGCTGCCTGGGCCTTGAGGCCATCGAAGAGCGGGTCGCGGGCGCGGAAGCGCAGGGTGGTGTTCACCCCCCAGGCCAGATCGCCCAGGTTGGTGTGCACATTGTAGAAGTGCTCGGCCGTGCGGGGCGACATCAGGCCCACGTCGCCGCCCACGTTGAGCTGGACGAACTCCATGATCCGCCAGTTCACGCCCATGCCGGTGGTGACGGTGGTGGATTCCGACTCGGTGGCCGCCACGCCCTCGGAGGCCGACAGGGTGGAGGGCAGGTAGGTGCCGCTCGGGATGTCTTGCCAGGAGCGGTAGGTGACGGTGGCGTGCAGGTCGATGGAGGCCTGGGCCCCCTGGCTGCCCCAGGAGCCGGCCATCAACTCGGTGCCGGCGCGCAGGGTGGTGGTGGAGGCCGGACGGACCTCCATGCCCCGCGCGACGGTGACGCCGTTCTCATCGACCACATCGGTGGTGATGCGCCCGCTGCGGGTGAGGTCGGCCACGAGGTAGGGCTCGGCCCAGTCATAGGTGGTGGACCAGGCGGTGCGCATGCGAAAGGCCGGCGCACCGGGCCCGCCGCCGAGCTTGTTGTTGTCGCCCCAGGTCCAGAAGTTGGACTTGTCTTTGAAGCGGTAGCCGAGCTCCACCATCCAGGAGGAGCGGTCGCCGCGGCTGGAGAAGACCTCCTCGTGGAAGGGCGTGCCGCGCAGGCCGATCCAGGTGCCTTCGAGCCCGCTGCCCTTGCGATCTTCGGGGTCGGCGATGCGCCCCGCTTCGAGCATGGTGCCGCTGTCGGTGAGCGGATCGTAGATCATGCCGTAGGTGTCGGTGTAGCGCACGGTCTCAGACAAGGTGTGCGGCAGCTCGAAGAAGGCGGCCAGACCCTTGTAGTAGGTGAAGGTGCCCCGCCAGGTCAGGGTGTGATCGGCGATGCGCCGCGACCCCACCTCGGTGTCTGCCTCCAACAGCGTGCCGGACTCCGCGGCGAAATCGTAGCGAAGCTCCAGATCCCCACGCAAGGCCGGGGCGATCTCGGTGACCTCGGCGGCCAGGGCGGCGGGGATCGACAGCAGGAGTGCGCTCGAAATCATGGACGGCAGACCTCGGCGCGGAAGGTACGTTGCTATTGCGCCGGGGTCAAGTCACGGACCGGCTGTTCCGCCGCCCCCTCAGCGCTCCTCGCGCAGGCCGTACTCCTTCATCTTGAGCTGCAGCCCCTTGCGGCTGATTCCCAGGCGCTTGGCCGCGTGGGTGACGTTCCCGCCCTCTTCTTCGAGGGCCCGCTGGATGCGCGCCCGCTCCAGGCGCATGGTGTTCTGGCGCACCACATCCTTGAGGTTGGGCTCGCCCTCCAGGGCGCTCGTCGTCGGTGTTGGGCTGGCCTCAACGCCGAGCCCATCGCCCAGATCGCCCGGCGTGATGGTGTCGCCGGGGCAGAGCAGCACGGCCCGCTCCATCACGTTCTCCAGCTCTCGGATGTTGCCCGGCCAGCGCCAGGCACAGAGCACCGCCATCGCCTCGGGGCCGATCGCGCGCACATCGCGGCGCAGGCGCTGGTTGCAGCGCTGGAGGAAGTGCTGGGCCAGCAGCGGGATGTCCTCGGCGCGATCGCGCAGGGGCGGCAGTCGAAAACGGATCACGTTGAGGCGGTAGAAGAGGTCTTCGCGAAAGCGCCCCTCGCGCACGTCGCGCTCGAGATCACGGTTGGTGGCCGCGACGAGGCGCACATCCACGGTGATCTTGCGGGCGCCCCCCACGCGCTCGAAGCTGCGATCCTGCAGAACGCGCAGCAGCTTCACCTGCAGGTCGCGGGGCAGCTCGCCCACCTCATCCAGGAAGAGCGTGCCGCCGTCGGCCAGCTCCACCCGCCCCTGGCGGCTCAGCACCGCCCCGGTAAACGCGCCCTTCTCGTGGCCGAAGAGCTCGCTCTCAAAGAGGTTCTCGGGGATGGCCCCGCAGTTGACCTGAATGAAGGGCCCAGCGGCCCGGTCGCTCTGGGTGTGCAGCGCCCGCGCCACCAGCTCCTTGCCCGTGCCGCTCTCGCCGGTCACCAAAACGGTGCTGGGCGAGGGCGCCACCCGGCCGATCAGCTCGTAGACCGCGCGCATCGGCGGCGTGCGGCCGATGATCTCAAAGCGGCCGGCCGGATCGTCTTGCAGACGACGACGGCTCGCCTCTTCGGTGCGCAAGGCGGTGCCGACGATGGCGCGCAGCTCGTCCTGATCGAAGGGCTTGCAGATGTAGTTGAAGGCGCCCGCCTTCATCGCCACCACCGCCGAGTCCACCGTGCCGTGGGCGGTGATCAAGATCACCGGCAGGCCGGGGTGGTTGGTGCGGCACCAGGAGAGCAGCTCCATCCCGTCGACCTTCGGCATGCGCAGGTCGGAGATCACCAGGTCGAAGGGGTCCTGATCGAGGCGATGAATGGCCATCGCCCCGTCTTCGGCCGTGTCCACCTCATGCCCTTCACGGGCGAGCAAGGCCGACAACACCTTGCGGATGGACAGCTCGTCATCGACCACCAGAATTCGCTTCTTTCGGCTCATGGCCACTACGCGCCTTGGGCGCGAGCCCGCGGCCCCGGTGGGGTGGTGCCCACGATGAGCCCCCCATCGGCGCGCCGATCTCGCCGCCGCGCCGGCTTTATCACTTTGTGTTCCCTTGTGCCGATCTCGCGCCAAGGCGCTATCCTGGGCCCCGCGCCCGCATTGGAGACCCCATGACCCGTGCCCGCTCCGCCACACCCCTCCGCTGGCTCCGCCTCGCGGCCCTCGCCATCGGCCTCGGCGGCGCCTTGCTGAGCCCCCCGGCCGAGGCCGCCGGCGAGGTCGCCCCCGCCTTCACCCTGCGCGACATCGACGGCAAGACCGTCAACCTCGCCGATTACCAGGGCAAGGTGGTGCTGCTTCAGTTCTGGGCCACCTGGTGCGGCCCCTGCCAGGCCGAGATGCCGCACCTGCAGAAGATGTACACCGAGTTGGGCCCCAAGGGCTTCGTGGTGCTCAGCATCAGCATCGACGACGCCCGCGCCAGCTCGATGGTGAAGCCCATCATCAAGAAGAACGGCTACACCTTCCCCGTGCTGCTCGACAAAGACACC
>JBEIQK010000122.1:0-12043 GCA_040376505.1 Alphaproteobacteria bacterium
CACCGACCTCGCCGCCACCGCCGATCTGGCCCCCTTCCGCGCCGCACTGTCCACAGCCACCGGCTGGCCGGTGGGGCCGGGCTGGCGCATCCACCTCAAGGGGGCCACCTCACCCTTCCGCCTGCGCTTCGACCGGCCCGTACAAGCCTTCCTCCTCGATCCCGAGGCCGCCCAGGACCGCCGGGCCAACCTGGAGTGGGGCGAGATCCCCCCCGTGCTCCCCGCCGACGTCGGCCGCGTGCAGCTCTCCGAGGAGGGCCGGGCGCTCACCTTCGTGCCCGGGTCGAAGGGCGAGGGCACCCTGGCGCTGCTGGGCCTGCCGCCCGAGGCCGAGGTGACCGTCCAGCAGGAGCGCGGCGTGGGGCCGCTTCGTCCGGGGCGGGTGGAGTTGGGCGGGGCCAAGGCCGATGTGGTGCCGGGCACGCTGATCCTTCCCCAGGACACCGAGGCGCGCCGGCTGGCGGCTCAGCACGACCCGGAGGCCATCGAGGCGCTGCGGGCCCTTGGCTATGTCGAGTAGCGGGGGCGCGCGGGGGGTCGCGGGGGCCAGTCCTGGGATCCAAGGACTGCATGTCGAGGTCCGTTGACCCCAGCCCGGAGATCCAAGGACTGCGCACCGAGGGCCGCGAACCCAGTCCTACGATCCAAGGACTCGTCGCGACGGGCCGCGAACCCAGTCCTACGATCCAAGGACTCCACGCTGGGGGCCGCAGACCCCAGCCCGAAGATCCAAGGACTGCGTACCGAGGGCCGCGGACCCCAGCCCGAAGATTCAAGGGCTCCCCGCTCAGCACCCCAGACCCCAGCCCGAAGATCCAAGGACTCCACCCCCAACCCCCACCCACCAAAGCCCGGACACCCGCCCACCTTCGGTCCCAGGCCACCAAACCGATTAGGCCCTCCCACCCAGCCCCGAGCCCCCGTGCACGCCCACGCCATCCTCCGCGACCCCCAAGGCCACCACCACGAGCTGGTCCACGGCGACGTCATCGGCCGCGTCTGGTCGGCCGCCTTGCAGCTTGACGATGGGCGCGTCTCCGAGGCCCACGCCATGGTCAGCCTGCGCGAAGGGCAGCTCCAGCTCATCGCCCTGCGCGGGCGCCTCGCCGTGGAGGGCCAGCCCCAGTCCCATGTCGCCTTGCGACCGGGCGCCCGCATCCAACTCGCCCGCGGCGTGGAGCTGGAGGTGCTGGAGGTCTACCTCCCCGACGATGTGCTGGGCATCGAGGCCGAGGGCCTGCCCCGCCAGGCCCTGCCCGGGGTCTGCTCGGTCCTGGCCGACCCCACCCTGCGGCTGTCGGCCGGCTGGCAGGACGGCGCCCTGCTGCACATCTGGACCACCGGCGATCGCTGGATGGCCCGCGTGCCCGGCGCCGCGGCCCGGCCCCTGCGCGCGGGAGACAGCCTGCCGGTGGGCGCCCACCGCCTGCGCCTCGTCGCCATTCCCCTGCAAGACGCTGGTCACTCGGCCACCCGCCGCCAGGGCGAGCTCGACGCCCCGGTGCACCTGATCGCCGCCTTCGACACCGTCCACATCCACCGCGAGGGCGGGCCGCCGGTCACCCTCGGCGGCATGCAGGCCCGCCTCGTGTCTGAGCTGGTGGCCATCGGCGGCCCCGTCTCCTGGGGGGTGCTGGCCGAGGAGCTGTGGCCCGACGAGGCCGACGCCCACATGCGCCGCGGCCGCCTCGACACCCTGCTGTCGCGGGTGCGCCGCCGCCTCCGCGCCGCCGGCCTGCGGGCCGATCTGGTGCGGGCCGACGGGGCCGGCGCCATCGAGCTGCTGCTCTACCCCCACGATCGCGTGGACGATCGCACATGAGCAGCGGAGAGGGGACCGCCCCGCCGAGCCCCCTCTCCGGCGCCGCTTTCACCGATGAGGTCGCGGCCGCGGGGCCGGCGGCGGTCGGCCCCCGCTACGAGCGCGGCGGGCTGCTCGGTCGCGGCGGCATGGGCGAGGTCCACATCGCCCGCGACGTGGAATTGGGCCGCGACGTCGCGCTGAAGACCGCCCACCCCGGCGATCCCGGCGCCGCCCACCGCCTCGCCCGCGAGGCCGCGCTCACCGCCCGACTCGAGCACCCCAACATCGTGCCGGTCTACGCCGCCGGCCGCGACGCCGAGGGGCGCCCCTGGTACGCGATGCGGCGCCTGCCGGGCCGATCGCTGGCCGCGGTGCTGGCCGCCACCCCCCTCGGCCCGCCGCGTCTGCGCCTCGTGCGGCACCTCACCGACGCCGCCCAAGCCCTCGCCCACGCCCACGAACGCGGCGTGCTGCACCGCGACGTCAAGCCGGCCAACCTGATGGTCGGGCCCCAGGGCGAGACGGTGCTGGCCGACTGGGGGCTGGCCTGCACCCGCGCGGAGGCCGCCGACGCCGTCCATGCGGGCACCCCCGGCTACATGGCCCCCGAGCAGGGCCGCCGCGGCCCGGTGGATGAGCGGGTCGACATCTATGGGCTCGGCGCCGCCCTCTTCGAGCTGCTGAGCGGCGCGCCGCCGCCGGCCAAGGGGCCGATCCCCCGCTTGCAGGGGGCCGCCATCCCGCCCGAGCTGGCCGCCATCGCCCACCGCGCCCTGCAGCCCGATCCCGCCGACCGCTACCCCACCGCCCGCGCCTTCGCCGACGACCTGCTGGCCTGGTTCGAAGGCCGCCGCGTCACCGCCCACCAGTATTCGGCCGGCGAGCACCTGGGTCGACTGATCCACCGTTTTCGTTTGCCGCTGGCCGTCGCCGCGGTCGCCCTGGTCGCCCTCACCCTGGCGGTCTCCTGGGGCCTGCGTCAGTCGCTGGCCGAGCAAGCCCGCGCCCGCGCCTCAGAGGCCCGCGCGCTCCAGGCCCAGGCGGAGGCCCAGTCCTCGCTGGGCGCGGCCCTGGCCGCCCAGGCCGTCACCGCCGCCCGCGCCGGCCGGCCGATGGAGTCGGAGATCCTGGCCGCCAACGCGCTGCTGCACGGTGAATCGGCGCTGGCCCGCGGCATCCTCGCCCGCTTCTCGCTGCAGCCGCGCTTCATCCTCCTCGACCGCAGCCCGCCGATCGCGCCCTGCGCCCGCTCCACCCTCTCCTCGCGTGGACAGACCCTCCTCTGTATCTACCCCGACGAGGCCCAGCTCCTCGACCCCTTCCACCCCGCCGGGCCGCTGCACCGCTTCGCCGGCGTCTTCTCCGACGGCGGCTTTGACGGCGACGACCACGCCGTGCTGGTCGATCAGGCCCAGGCGCTCTGGCACTGGGCGCCGCCGGCCGCCCCCCAGCGCATCGAGCTCTCCAAAAAGGTGCCCATCCGGGTCGGCCGCTCTGCCCACGCCGGGCGGACCGCCCTCTTCGGCGCGGGCACCGACATCCTGATCGACATCCACGCTGGCACCGTGCTCGCCACCGCCGATTGTGGCACCAGCCAGAAGGGCCTCACCACCCTCGTCACCGCCGCCGGCGACCTGCTGACCGGCTGCTCCAACCACGAGGTCCGCCTCACCCGACCCGGCGAAGCCACCCGCGTACTTGGACAGACCAGCGAGGCCGAGGGCCCGCCCACCGCCCTCGCCGAGGGGCCCGACGGCCGCATCTGGCTCGGCACCCTCGGCGGGACGATCCGGCCCCTCGACGGGCCTGAGCCCCCCTTGCAGGTCGGGAGACAGTTCCCCCTGCACCTCGCGATTGGGGCCACCACCGGCGCCCTGGCCACCGAAGAGGGCCTCTTTGTGGTCTGGGACCTCGCCACCGGCCGCGAACAGAGCCGCCTGCACGATCGGCCCGGCCCGGTCGTCTGGCTGGAGCCCGACACCATCCTGCGCCTCTTCACCGATCACGCCGAAGACCGCCGAGCCCCGCCCGCCGCCACCACCGCCCTGCTGCGCTTTCGCGAAGGGGTCGGCGCGCTCACCCTCTCCCCCGACGGCGCCGACCTCGCGGTGGGGCTGGGCGACGGCCTCGTGCAGGTCTTTAATCGGGCCACCGGCAGCCTGCGCTGGTCGGCCACTCCCCAGGATGGCGTGGTGAAGGACCTCGCCTACAGCGTCGACGGCCGCACCCTGGCCGCCGCCACCGTCACCTTTGGCGTGCAGCCCCTCTTCGAGGCCGCCACCGGGCAGATCCGCGGCCACCTCCCCGGAGACAAGATTCGCCGGCTGGCCCAACTCCCCCGCGGCGGCTGGCTGGTGGGCTCCTACCGCCCCCTCTTCTTCTCCCTCGACGCCGCCGGCCAGCAGCAGCTCCTGCTCCGCGAACAAAGCGCCCTCGACATCGACCACTCGCCCTCGGGCGCCGTGGTCGGCACCTTCGACAACGAGGTCTTCCGCATCACCGACGGCACGCCGCCCACGCTCACCCGGATCGCCTCTGTCTACGACCTGCGCTCGGTGGCCGCCTTGGGCTCCGACGTGCTGGTGGGCGGCCAGGACGACATCCGTCTCTACGACGCCCGCGGCGCCCTGCTGCGCACCTGGTCGAGCACCTCCGCCGTGAACGAGCTGGCCAGCAGCCCCGACGGCGCCACCTTCGCCTCGGGGCACCACACCGGCGAGGTCTACCTCTGGCGCCCCGATCAGGACGAGCCGGTGGCCTCCTTCATCGGCCACGCCTCCCGGGTCAACGCCCTCGCCTTCTCCCCCGACGGCCGCACCCTGTACAGCGGCAGTTGGGATCTCACCGTGCGGGCCTGGGACATCTCCGTCATCCAGGCCGAGGCCCGGCCCCTCCAGACCGCCATCGAGACCGCCTGGGGCCGCGACCTCAACGATGTGCTCTCGGGCGTCTATTAGGGGCCGCCGGTCCCGATGGAACAGCGCTATACTGGGCGCCGATCTCTCGCCCCTCGGTGACCGCTGATGCCGCGTCTGTGTCTCCTCGCCCTCCTCGCCTGCAGCGACCCCAAAGGCAGCGACAGCGGGGGCGCCCCCGAGCCCCTGAGCGGCGACCTCATCCTCGAAGATCAGCACAACTACACCTACAGCGGCGAACTGGCCGTGGAGGGCGTGGAGGTGGTCTGGGGCCAGGACGTGACGGTGGACTGGTCGAGCTTCACGGTCGACCTGCGCGGCCGCCCGGTGGAGCCCGCCGCGCTCGACCAGCTCGGCCTCGTCGCCTTTGGTCTCAGCCAGGACGAGCTGCTCACCGCCATCGCCACCAACACCCTGCTGCAGTCCGACATCCTCGACTTTCGGGTGCACCTCAACACCGCCGGGGCCACCCAAACCACCCTGTCGCAGTTCTCCATCCTCGGCAATGAATTCGACCCGGCCAGCGAATTCCAGCCCCGCGCCGACGTGGGCACCTGGGCGGTGCTCCTCCAAGACAACGTCGACGGCGCCTTGCAGATCCTGGCCCTCGGCTTCCTCAACCCGGTCGAAGGCGGGCCGGAAGGCACGCTCTCCTTCAGCAATTCCACCACCCAGCTCGACTTCGACGCCGACCTCGGCCAGCACCTCGTCACCGGAGAGGGGCTGACCTACACCCTGGACTGGTCGCAGGTCCGCACCCAGGCGAGCGGACAGACCCTGGAGCTGTCGCGGGCCGACCGGGTCTTCGTCGGCCACCTGCCGGTGGAGACCGACGAAGACGTCGAGGCGAACTTTGTTCAGATCTACGAGATGGCAGACGCCATCTACCAACTCGACGTCTACGGACGCACCAGCGTAGGCCTCGCCGAGGCCCTCGACAGCGCCGGCACCCCCTTCCCCGGCTTCACCGCCGGCGGCGCCTGGTTCGTCGGGCTGGAGTGCACCACCTGCACCAGCCCGGCCCCGGTGATCCTGAGCCGGGTCGACGTCCGGTGATCCCCCTCGGCCTCTGGCTCGGCCTCGCCTGGGGCCATGTCCCCCACGACGAGCTGATGCTGCTCAGCGCGCCGGGCGGCCCGGCCTCCGATCAGCCGGCCTTCGCCCTGGTGCTGCCCCACACCCTGCCGATGCTCTTTCGCCGCCCCCAGGCCGGCGCCGACTGGGCCCTGGTGGGGGGCCCACCCCTCGGCGACGATCTGCTCGGCGCCGCCGCCACCGACGACACCGCCCTGCTGCTCGGCACCCGCGCCCTGTGGTCCACCGACGACGGCGGCGCCACCTGGCAACAGAGCCCCCTGCCCGCGTCGGGACAGAGCCTCATCACTGTCCACGACGGCCTGTGGATCGGCGGCGCAGGCGGCCTGTGGCGCAGCCCGGCCCTTGGGGAGCCCTGGGAGGCCCAGCCCATCGGCCCGATCAGCGCGCTCTCGGCGGGCCCCGGCGGCCTCCTGGCCCTCCAACGCGACAGCGGCGCCTTGCTCGCCTTTGTGTCGGATGCCTGGACCCCCATCGACCACGACGTCGCCTCGCCCACCGCCGCCTTCGCCCTCGCCGACGCCCGCTACCTGGGCGACAGCCGTGGCGGGCTGTGGCGACAGGCCGGGGTCGACTGGGCCCCCTGCGCCCCCCTCCTCGACAGCGGCGAGGGTTGGCCCGCCATCCTGCGCATCGCCGCCGACGAGGCCGGCGCCCTGTGGGTCGCCACCGCCAGCGGGGTGGTCGCCCGCAGCGAGGATGGCTGCGTCTCCTGGAGCGAAGCCGCCCCCGCCATCGGCGCCACCCGCGCCGGGGTCGGCGGCCCAACCACCCCGGCGGAGGTCGCGCGCGCCTTCGCCGTCTCCTCTTCGGCTCAATTGCTGGGCGGCTGGGCCGGGCTGATCGAACAGACCGACAGCGGCGGCTGGACAGAGCTCCCCCTGGTCGGCGCCGCCTACATGCGCGGCTTCGCGCTGTCTCCCGACTTCGAGGAGAGCGGCGAGGCCTGGCTCGGCGGCTATGCGGCCGGCGTGGTGCGCACCGTCGACGGCGGCGCCAGCCTGCTGCCCCCCGGGCCCGGCCAGCTCGCCACCAACATCCAGTCCATCGCCCTCGACGCCGCCGGCCGCCTCTGGTCTGTTCAGGACTACGCCCTCGCCCGGTCCACCGACCGGGGCGCCACCTGGCAGACCGCGGTCACCCCCTTGTCGCGCGCCTCGCAGGTGCTCGCCGTGGGAGAGGCCACCGCCCTCATCGGCGAGGACGCCGCGGGCCGCCAGGGCCTCGTCGCCTGGACGACCGACGGCGAGACCTGGACGGTGGATGAAGGGCTGGCCCTCGCGCTCGACACCAGCGTGGCCCAGGGCCTCGTCGCCGGCTCCACCGGCCTCTGCGCGCTGGGGGCCCGGCCGACCCGCCTCGTCTGTCAGGTCGATGGCGCCTGGCAGACCTGGGCCACCGGCCTGCAAGACCTCGCCGCCGGGCCGGTGCGCTGGCCCCAGGGCGGCGCCGGCGTGGCCTTCGCCGACAGCCGCGGCACCCACCTCAGCCCCGACGGTATCACCTGGACAGAGGCCGATCCCGTCCCGGGCGACGCCCCGGTCGCCCTCGCCACCCTCGCCGACGACAGCCTGCTGCTGGCCACCCGCGCCGGCGCCCTGCTGCGCAGCGAGGATGGCGGCGCCATCTGGACAGACCTGGGCCTCTCGCTGGCCGTGGCCCCCTTTCACATCCGCCCCTTGCCCAGCGGCGGGGCCTTGCTGGCCACCCCCGATCGGGTCTGGTGGCTGGACCTGGCGGTGAACGGTCCCGCCCGCCTCCTCGTCTGGAGCGGCCTGGAGCGCATCGAGGCCGAGAGCCCCTTCTTCGCCTGCCCCGCCTGTCTCCTTGAAGAGGCGCCCGGGGCCGGCCTCGGCGGCCTGATGCGCCTGCCCGCCGGACAGTCGGCCACCACCACCGTGCGCGGGAGCCGGCTGACGGTCACCGGATCCCTCGACCGCTTCGCGGTGGTGCAGGTCTGGGTGGACGGAGAACGCTGGGGTGAGCTCGGCCCGGCCGAGGCCCCCCTCGGCGCCCTGGCCGTGATCGAGGGCCTCGAAGACCGCCCGCACACCCTGCACCTCCAGAACATCGACGGCGACGGACTCCTCATCGATGCGATCGAGGGAGCCGGCGAGGGGGTCGCCTTTGGCGAGCCCGCCGACAGCGCCACCCCCGACAGCGCCACCCCCAACCACGACCGCCCCAAGGAGGCGCCCCCGGCCGAGGTCGGCCGCCGCTGCGCCTGCGCCACGACCTCCGGCGCCCCGGGCCTCAGCCTGCTGCTCCTCGCCCTGGTGGCCGCCCGCCGGCGGAGATAACCGGCCCATCCTCGGAGATGTTGCCCATGCGGGTGCAGATCAGCCGCGTGGCGATGGCCGCGCCCCCCAACATCCAGACCGCCGACGCCCTCGGGCCCCTGATCGGCCGCAGCGGCGACTGGATTCGTCAGCGCACCGGCGTCGACCGGCGGCACATCTCCGCCGTGTCGATGGAGCAGCTCGGCGCCGAGGCCGCCCGCGCCGCCATCGGCGACGGCCCGCCGCCCGATCTGCTCATCAACGCCTCGCTCACCCCCCTGCAGCTCATCCCCGACAGCAGCGTCTTCCTCCTGGGGGCCCTTGGCTACAGCGGCATCCCGGCCTTCTCTGTTCACGCCACCTGCCTCTCCTTCGCCGTGGCCCTCTCCCAGGCCGCCGCCCTGATTCACGCCGGCCTCTACCGCCGCATCCTCATCGTAAGCGCCGAGACCGGCTCGCTGTGTCGTGACTTCGAGGAGCCCGAGAGCGCCGCGCTGATCGGCGATGGGGCCGGGGCCGCCCTGGTCGAGGCCACCCCCGAGGGCGAAGACAGCGCCCTGCTGGCCTTCCGCATGGCCACCTGGCCCGAGGGCGCCGGCTACGCCGAGCTGCGCGGCCTCGGCACCCGCAACTGCCCCGAGGCGCCCCACACCCGGCCGGCCGACAACCGCTTTCACATGCGCGGGCCGCGCCTCTTTCGCTTCACCGCCCAGCGCTTTGGCCCCTTCCTCGCCGAGCTGCTCGGGCCCCTGGGGCTGAGCCCAGCCGACATCGACCTCGTGGTGCCCCACCAGGCCTCAGGCCCGGCCCTCGACGCCCTGCCGGCTTTCGGCTTTGACCCCGCCCGCGTGGTCAACATCATCGCCGAATATGGCAACTGTATCGCCGCCAGCCTGCCGATGGCCCTGGCGGTGGCCCAGGCCGAGGGCCGCCTGCGGCGCGGCGATCGGGTGCTGCTCTTAGGCTCGGGGGCGGGGCTGTCGCTGGCCGCCGCCCTCCTTCGTTGGTGAGGCGCCGATGAACACGCTGCCATCGCGCATCTGGCGGGCCCGCGCCGCCCTGGCCCAGACCTTCGGCGCCCGCCTGGGGCCCCTGCTCACCGGCCTTGGCGTGAGCAGCCTGCGCATCGCGGGCATCGCCGGCATGGCCCTCGATCCACTGTTTTTCCCCAAGCTCCGCGACCCGGCCCCCCTGCGCCCGATCGTCGTCGTCGGCAATCCGCGCACCGGCACCACCTTCCTGCACCGTTTTCTGGTCTCCCATCGGGTCGGCGCGGGCACCGAGCTGTGGCAGATGCTCTACCCCTCCCTGGTCGAGCAGCGCGTCGTGCGGCCGGCCCTCCCCCTGCTGGAGCGCTTCAGCCCCACCCGCTTTCACAACCCCGCCGCCCATGAGACCGGCCTCACCGCAGTCGAGACCGACGACGCCAGTCTGTTTTTTCGCCACTTCGACGGCTTCTTCCTGTACGGCTTTCTGCTGGCCTTCGCCGACGAAGACCTGCGCCACCACTTCGACCCCGCCGTGCGCGACACCAATACCCGCGACTTCGCCTGGCTGGAGGCGCTGTGGCGCCGCACCCAGGTCTCCCACGGCCAGGATCGCGTGGTGGCCAAGCTCTTCAGCTTGGGGCCGCGCCTGCCTGCCTTCCTCGGCGCCTTCCCCCAGGCTCGGGTCCTCTACACCGCCCGCGACCCCCTCTCGGTGCTGCCCTCGGCGATGAGCCTCGTCACCGGCGTCCTCGACGCCCGCTTTGGCTTCTGGCGCCTGCCCGAGCCGGTGCGGCGGCGCTACCTCGACCGTCTGTACACGGCCCTGGTGGAGCTGATGCGGCGCTTTCACGCCGATCAGCAGGCCGGCCGCATCCCGGGCGGGCAGGTCTACCTCGTCTCCTTCGACCGCCTGATGCGCGACTTCGAGCCCCTGATGGGAGAGATCCTGCGCTTTCTGGGCGTGGAGCCGAGTGCCAGCCTGCGCGCCGCGATCACCGCGCAGGCCCGCACCCAGCGCAGCTTTCAGAGCGGCCACGCCTATGATCTCGACCGCTTTGGCCTGAATGCCGACCGCATCCGCGAGGACTGCGCCTTCGTCTACCGCGACTGGCTTTAGCCCCCCGCCGCCTCGTGCAGGGCGAGGATGTACAGACCGGCGCCAAAGCCCACCATCGGCGTGGCCCCCTGGGCCTCGCTGCCCGGGTCGCTGCCCAGGCGCACATTGTCCACGTCGTCTTCGCTGGTGTAGACGCCGTCGCTGAGCAGCTCGGGGATCAGGCCACCGTTCACCTCGCCCACCCGGGTCACCCGGCTGAGGAGCTGCAGGGCCCGGGGCCGGGCGCCGTCGAGGTGGTCCTGAGCGGCGAGCAGGCCGCGGGCCATGGTCAGATCGGCGAAGACCCACTCCTGGTCGTCATACCAGGGGTAGGGGTTGGTGGTGCCCGTGCCGTCGTCGCTGCGCAGCAGGCCGGCGGAATTGGGCATGCCGAGGGCCCGGTCGAGGGCGCCGAGGGTGCCGCGGGCCAGGGCGCTGCCCGGGTCGATCACACCAAAGACGATGGCGTCGACGGTGGAGATGTCGTAGGGGCCGCAGTGCTCGCAGATCTCCTCGGGCGCGCTGGCGAAGATGGGGCAGCCGTCGGCGGCGTAGACAGGGCCGCCCACCGCGCCGTTGTTCAGCAGGCCCTCGACGCGGACGCGCTCGGCCGCCTCCGCGTAGCCGCCCAGGGCCCGCAGGCCGCTCACGGCGTGCAGCGAGGAGTAGACAAACTGCTTGCGGCCATTGGGGAAGCAGCCCTCCCAGTGGCGCTCCCAGATGCTGGAGTCGGCCACCAGCATCCCATTGAGATCGATAAGGCCGCTCAAGACATCAGCCACGCCGGCCTCCACCCGGGGGCGGCGGGCGGCGTCCCAGTCGGCGGGCATCTGGGCGGCCACCGCGGCGTAGGCGTCGAGGAAGAGGCCGAAGTTGTCGAGCTCGATGTTGGGCCCGGCGTCGCTGCCGTCGGGGCAGGTGGCGCCGTCGGACTCCTCCACCCCGTCTCCCGTGTAGCGACAGACGCTGACGACGTAGTCCTCCACCCCGAGGTAGCCGGCATAGGCCCCGGACTCACTGTTCAGGATGGCGTCGATCGCCGCCGCCGCCTCCTCCACCTTGCCAGCCCGGGCCAGGGCCAGGGTGGCATAGGCCTGGTCGCGGGGCCAGCTCAGGCTCCAGATCCCCGGCGGCAGCGAGGCGAGGATTAGCCCAGCGCCGGTGCCATCGCGGAGTTGTGCCATGCGCAGGATGGCGAGGGACTGATCATAGAGCGCCGCCGCGTCGCCCTCGATCTCCGCCTCGACCCCGCTCAGATCGGGCCGCGTCGCGCCCGCCATCCAGTCCGACCAGTTGGCCTCCTCGGCGGAGAGCAGGGCGCTGGCCTCGCGACCGGCCAGCCAGGCCTCCACCCGGCCCGAGAGCAGGGCACCATCGCTGCCGAGGGAGAGCACCACGCCGCGCTGCTGGGAGGCCCCCGGGGCGAGGCTGCCCAGTCGCCACTGAAAGCCAGCCGCGACGTCGTCTCCGCTCACCAGCCCATCGTCGAGGTCGAGCCCGGAGAGCAGCCGGCCGTAGGGGTTCTGGGCGTGGCCCCCCGGCGCGCCGGCCGCGGCGGTGGGCGTGCCCAGGGGGCTGTGCAGCACGACGTCGCCGCCGCGGGACTCCAGGATGGCGCTGCCCACCCGGGTCAGCGACTCGCCATTGGCGGCGCCCTCCCCGCCCACATGCACATTCTGCAGGCTGAACAGATCAACGTCATGGGCCACCGTGTCGGTGTTCTCCACGGTGAAGATCACCACCAGATCGCGCTCGCCGCCGGCCTCGAAGGGGGCGTACATCGTGGTGGTGAGGGAGATCCCGCCCACCGTCTGCGCCACCTGCAGGATGCCGGTGCCAGGCTGGTAGCCCACCGAGCGCGGCGC
>JBEIQK010000850.1:0-2709 GCA_040376505.1 Alphaproteobacteria bacterium
ACGAGGTCGGCCGCCTGCAGCACGGCGCGGGCCGAGGGGCGCGGCTTGTACAGATCCACCGCGTGCACCATCACCGAATAGGGGGTCCCCTCGTCGAGAAAGAGCCCGTGGGCGAGCTCGGCGGCCTCGCCCGCAAAGTGCACATGCAGCCGGTCGACCCCCGATGCCGCCGCCTTCAGGGCGCCGAGGCGATCGGCGTCCTTGTCGCGGCTGTGGGCGGCGACAAAGCGCTCGCCGGCGCTGTCCTCGCGGAGCCACCGCCCCCAGGGACGGCGACGGAGGCGTTGGTGCGGCAGGCGGGGGAGGCCGTCGGCCAGCGCCCCATCGGGCCGGTCTCCCAGGCTGAGCAGCCGCACCTCCACCCCGCGGGCGGCGAGGCCGGCGGCCTCTCCATAGACAAAGGTCTCGGTGAGGGTGGGGTAGTAGCGCAGCAGGTAGGCCACCTTCACCGGCTCACCCCGGCCAGAAAGGCGCTCAATTCCTGGGCTCGCTGGGCCCAGGTCCGCACCGTCGGACGTCGGCGGGGCGCGCTCCAGGCCTCGGTGAGCGCGGCGGCCAGGGCGTCGGCGTCGCCCGGCGGGTAGCCGATGAAGGGCACGCCCATCAGCGCGCTGATCTCCTCGACGCTGGGCAGGCGCGGCGCCACGATCGGCGCGGTGGCGGCGAGGTAGTCCCAGAGCTTGAGCGGGCTCGTGAGCTGGCGGCCAAAGAGGTTGTCGGCCAGCGGCAGCAGGAGCACGCGGGCGCCCTGGAGCCAGGCCGGCACCGCGGTGTAGGGCACCGGATCGACAAAGCGCAGGCCCGGCGGCGGCGGCCCCAGCGCGGCCTGCTCCCGGGCGCTGCCGCCGATGAGCTCCATCGGCAGCCCCGCGCGGCGGGCCGCCGCCAGCACCGTCTCGGGCCCCTTGAAGCCGCGCAGCGAACCCATCACGCGGATCACGTCGCGTGGATCGGCCTTAGCGCCGAGGCGGTCGGGAGCGGTGCCATTGTGCAGGGCCCGGCGGTGGCGCGGCAGGGCCTCGCCATAGGCCTCCTCCCAGGCCCGCAGGGTGCCGCCGCAATTGGCCACCAGCCCGTCCAGATGGGGCAGCAGGCCGGCCTCCAAGGCCCGCACCGGGGCAGAATCCGCGCCGGCCTCGGCGGCGAGGGCGCTGTCGAGCTCATGGGTCTCCAGCACGATGCGGTGCCGCCCACCGAGCCCCCCCAAGGCCGCGGCGAGGCGGCGCTTGTCGCGGGCGTAGACGAGGCCGGGGGGCCCGGCGGCCCAGCGGGAGAGCCCCCAACGAAACCACAGTCCGGCGAGCCCCGGCTGGGAGACCGGCGCCAGCGCGAGGCGGAGCCCCGGGTGCGGCTCGAGGCCCAGCGCCCCGAGCGCCGCCTCCGGGCTCGCCCCTTCAGGGGCTCGATCGGCGAGGAGCGTGACCTCATGCCCCTCTTCAGCCAGGGCCCGGCACATCTGCAACACCTGGATGGCCTGGGCCCGCAGCCCCGGCAGCCGAGGCCGGTAGAGGTGGAAGATCCTCATCCGAGCGCCGCCCGCAGGGCCGCCACCGCCGCCGCCGGGCCGTGGTGGGCCAACACCCAGGCCCGCGCCAGGGCCCCCGAGGCCGGGTCGCCGAGGAAGGCGCGGATGGCGTTCAGATCGGGGGCATCGGGATCATCGAGCAGCAGACCCGGGCCGGTGGCCTCGGGCACCCCGCCGGTGAAGCAGCCGATCACCGGCACCCCGGCCGCCGCCGCCTCCAGCAGGCAGAGGCCCAGGCCCTCGGCCCCCCGCCCGTCAGGCCCCGCCCGCGGCAGCAGGAGCACCGCGCTGGCGCCGATCAGCGCGGCGCGCGCCTCGTCGCGGGGCAGGGCGCCCATCCACTGCACCACACCCCCCAAGGCCCGCAAGGCCCCCGCCGCCGGCCCGTCTCCCACCACCCGCACCGGCCGTCCCAGGGCCCGGCCGATGGCCAGCACCCGGTCCACGCCCTTGCTCGGCAGCAGGCGGGCGATCACCACCAGGGGCCCCTCGGGCGAGGCGGGAGCCGGCGCGGGCGGCGCCTGTAGCGCCATCGGCAACACAAAGACCTCGCCGGAGATGCCGAGCCGGCCGAGCTCATCACCGAGGAAGCGCGAGACTGGAACCCAGGCCCGCGCCGCCGCCGCCACCCGCCGCAGGGCCCCCGGCGCCCGCTCCAGTTGGGTCAGGTCGCTGCCCTGGGCCGAGACCAGCAGCGTAGCGCCCAGGATCCGCACCAGCGGCGCGATCCAGGAGACGAGGCGCCAGGTGGCGGCCAGCACCACCACCCCCGGCCCCAGCCGCGGCAGCACCGCCAGCGCCGCCCACAGCCCTTGCCAGCTCCCCCAGGATCGGCCGGCCATGCGGATCACCGGGTAGGGCCGCCCGCGGTCCCAGGCCTCGACCCCAGGGCGCCGCCGGGCCAGCACCGTCACCGCCTCGCCCGAGGCCGCCAGGGCCCCGGCCAGATCCTCCGCCCAGGCAGCGATGCCGCCCACCGCCGTGGGAGGAAAGTCCTCGGTGACCAGCAGCCAGCGGCGCATCGGGCCGGGGTAGCCAGGGTGCGGCGGCCCGTCGACCGCCCTTCAGCCCCCGGCCGCCCCACCGCCGAGGCGCACCAGCACATGAATGCCCTTGGCGGTGCGTTTCGGCGCCTAGACGCCGCCCGGCGGCAGGCCAAAGGCCACCGTTTCAAAGGCCGGGTC
>JBEIQK010000788.1:0-2997 GCA_040376505.1 Alphaproteobacteria bacterium
GCAGTGGCGGCCCTGGCCTGCGGCGCCGGCGCCAGCCTCGCGGCTGCCTTTGGCACTCCGCGCTCGGCCTGGCTCTTCCTGCCGGTGGCGCTCTTCTCGCCCTTTCTCACCTGGTCGACCGTGCCCTACCAGGAGGGCACCTTCTTGGCCCTGCTGCTCGGCGGCCTCGCCCTGGCGCTGCGCACACCGACGCCCACGCCGCGGGGCCTCTTGCTGGCCGATCTGGTGATGGGTGGGCTCGCGCTGGTTCGCTACGAAGGCTGGCCGGTGGTGCTGCTCTATGTGGCCTGGCGCCGCGATCTTCGCGCCGGCGCGGCCCTTTGGGGCATGGGGCTGTGGGTCCTCGTCAAGAGCCTTGGCCTGCTCCAGCCGCACCTCGCCTCGCCGATCGACTATGCCGACTGGGCCGGCCTCTCCCACCGCTTCGACCCGGCCGACTACCTCGAGAGCTGGGTGGACTGGGCCGGCGACCTCTTCTACTCGGGGGCCCTTCTGTTCACCGTTCTGGGGGCGGGCGGGGTCTGGCTGGCCTTTCGCGAGGGGCGCCGCGGGGTGGGCCTGCTGGTGTTGATCTGGCTCGGCCAGCTCGTCGCGGTCGCGGGCTGGATGGCCGGCCTGGAGACCGCCACCCTGCGCATGCAGGTGGTGAGCGGCGTGGTGGCCGGCATCTTCGGCGCGGCGATGGCCGGGCGCATCTGGGATCAGGTGGGCATCGCCCTGCGCTCGGCCCTTGGGGTGGGCATCCTGGCCTTCTGCGCCGCGGCCTTCTACGGCGCCTACGAGACCGCGCGCATCTCGGTGTGGAGCGTGCACTGGGAGGTGGAGCTGATCGAGACGATGGAGTCCTGCGAGGGCTGCGTGTACCTCGTCAAGCCGCGGGCCCGCTTTGGCACCCGCAACCGCCACGACGCCTGCGAGGTGCTCCAGGGCTTGGGGGGATTGGTGGTGGGGCGGGACTTCTACTGCGAGACCTGGGACTGGCCGATCGACGAGGCGCGCATCACCCACGAGGCCCGGTGGAAGAAGGGTGGCTATGTGTTGAGCGAGCGGGGCGCTGCCGCCCCCGAGGAGGCCCCCGATGCGCCCAATCCTGTGGACCCTGACCCCTGCTGGCCTGTAGCAAGGACGGCCTCCTCTTTGGCGGCGGCGGCGTCAACAGCGACCAGGACCCCGGCGTGCAAGGGGTGGAGGGCGATGGATCGGGCGACGGGGGCGGTGAGGACACAAGCGGGGTGGAGGACACCGCCGCGCTGCCCGAAGAGGGCCTCGCGGTGGGCCTGCGGGCGCTTGCGCTGGTGGCCCTCGATCAGCGGGGCGAGGCCTGGTCTCTGCGTGAGGCCGGCGCGGGAGGGCCCCTCCTGCTGGGCTTTGGGCATCTGTATCTGGATCAGGCCTTTGATCAGATGCTCGACTACCTGGGGCCGGCCGGCGCCGCGGCGGGGGTCGATGTGGTGGTCTACCTGGGGGTGGATGTGACGATGATCCAGGCCGATGTGGCCGATGCGGCCGGGGTCTACGCCGAGGCCGGGGTGGATGCGGTGGTGGTGTCACCCGATCCGAACCTGGTGACCTTCAACCTCTGGGCCGACAACAATCCGCCCAAGCTCTACCTGCTCGATGAAGATCAGGTGATCACCTGGGTGAGCTACGGGTACACGCCAGAAGCGGCGCTGGAAGAGGCCTTGGGGGGTTAGGCCGGCAGGGCTCAGAGGCGTGGTGATGGTGCGTGGTATTCTGCTGGTGTTGGGGCTGGTCTGGGGTGTGGGGTGCTCGGGCGCGGGCTCCGAGGGGGCGGGCGACAAGGCGCACACCGAGGAGGGGCGTCGGGGGGATCGCAAGGCGAAGACGAAGAAGGCGGCGCACCGCACGCAGCACACGCAGGAGGCGGGGAAGTCGCTGCCGTTCACCTTGTTGGTGGCGGTGGACGCGGGGGCCGAGAAGGCGCTGCGCGCCAAGGGGCAGACCATCGAGGTCTCGGTGACCGTGCTCGATGGCGTGGGCGGTGACGAGGGGGGCTTCCGCGAGACGCGCCTGGAGCTGCCGGCAGACGGAGGGATCCTGGAGGTGCCGGCGATGGATCTGTCGCCGGTGAAAGGGGGGCGGGCGTTGACGGAGTTCTCGGTGAATGTGTACAGCAAGCGCAAGGGGACTGAGCCGAATGTGATCAACTGCGACTACCTGGGTGGGGCGGTGGGAGAGATCACGGGGCGGATGAACGTGAACTGTCGGGCGCTGTAGGCGGAACGGGTGCCTTGGGGGAGCTTGGGGCGCTTCGGTCTCAGGCTGGGCCCACAGGGTCGAGGACCGCCTCGAAGCTCTGCTTGGAGCCTTCGACAGACGGGGGCGCGGGGTGGTGGCCGCGGCCAGGGGCAGGATGTTGTGTGGTTACGCTGAGCGGATGGCGGGGACGGAGAGCGGTCCAGGCGGTCGGGTGTGGCGCCGAGGACGGGCGAACGGGTGGAGGCCCGTCGCGGTAGGGCGGGCTATGGAACAGACGGTGCGCGCGAGACCGCGGAGGAGCAGGCATGGCGTCGCTGAAGCTGGTGCGGGTTGAGATCCAGGGATTTCGCCAATTTCGCGCGCTCATGGCGCTGGACCTGCGAGACCCGGCGGGCGCGCCCCTGGAGCAGCTCGTGTTGGCGGGCCCCAATGGGAGCGGAAAGACGACCCTGCTGGAGGCCATCCTGCTGGGATTGGGCCAGGATGACTTGCTCTTGCGGGACGCCCCGGGCCCACGCGATTCGAGGGCGCTGATGGGGCCGCAGGCCGTGGTGACTGTGATGCTGGCGGAGGAAGGGGGGCCGGTTCATACCCTCACCCGTCGGGAGGATGGCCTGAAAGGTCGGCACCCGCTCGCCGAGGGGGGAGACGCCCTGCACAACGCCGCCCAACTTCAGTCCCTGCTGGTCACCCTGCCGGTGGAGTACCTCTCGGCGCGGCGCCTGCCTGCCCGGGTCGGCCCGGTGCAAGACGAGACCCGCGGTCGCGCGCCCGCCC
>JBEIQK010000723.1:0-3372 GCA_040376505.1 Alphaproteobacteria bacterium
CACTGGGTGGAGCTCGACCAGGACGCCGACGCCGACGATGACACCATGGTCTACCTCCGCTCCACCGAGCGCCTGAAAGAAGACCACCGCTACGCCGTGGTCTACCGCAACCTGCGCGCCGCCGACGGCAGCCTCATCGAGCCCAGCCCCGCCACCCTCGCCCTGCGCGACGGCACGCCCACCGATTCGGCGACCTTGGAGGCCCGTCGCCCCGGCTTTGAGGCCATGTACGGCGTCCTCGACGAGATCGGCGTAAACCGCAGCGAGGTCACGCTGGCGTTTTGGTTTCACACCGCCAGCTACGAGTCGATCACCCACGACATGCTGGCCATCCGGGCTGACGCGCTGTCGCGCCTCGGCGAGGGCGGAATTGGCTGCACCGTCACGGAGATCAACGACAACTACGGCGAGGGCGGCGAGGTCACCAGCTACCGGCGGGTGAAGGGCACCTACACGGTCCCCAGCTACATGGAGTCGCCCACCCCGCCCTCCCGCATGGCCCGCGACAGCGAGGGCGAGCCCGCCTACAACGGCGACGTCGAGGTGCCCTTCGTCGCGGTCATCCCCCGCAGCGTGGCCCTGGCCGAGGGCGGGGCGGCCCTGGCGCCGGTGATCACCTTTGGCCACGGCCTGATGGGGACAGGCGAGGCCTACTTGAACGAAGCCGCCATGCGCCTCACCATGGAGGAGTACGGCGTCATCATGATCGCCACCAACTGGGCCGGCATGAGCGCCGAAGACGTCGGCGCGGTGGGCGGCGCCCTGCTCAATCCCAGCGACTTCGTCAACGTGCTGGAGCGGCTGCAGCAGGGGATGGTCAACCAGATCGCCCTCACCCGCACCTTCTCCGGCGTCTGCGCAGCCCACCCCTCGCTCCTCGTGGACGGTGTTCAGGTGATCGATCCGGCACGGCAATACTTCGTCGGCGGCTCGGAGGGCGGCATCTACGGCGGCGTGTTGATGGGCCTGAGCCCCGACATCGAGAAGGGCGGCCTGCTGGTGGGCGGCTCGGTCTTTCCGTTCATGATGGAGCGGAGCACCCAGTTTGTGCCCTACCTCCCCCTCTTTGAGTCGACGATGCCCCGTCGACTCGACCGCACCCTTCTGCTCTCCATGGCCCAGCACCTGTGGGACGCCACCGATCCACTGACCTACCTCGCCGCCGCCGACGAGGGCCGGGGCGACCTGCTGCCCAAGAAGGTGCTCAGCGTCGCGGTGGTCAACGACGCCCAGGTCACCAACCTCTCCACCGATCTGGTCATCCGCACGATGGACGCCCCCCTCCTCGCCGGCTCCGACCGGGTGCCCTGGGGCGTGACGATCACCGAGGAGCCCGTGGACGGCAGCGCCGCCATCTTCCTCGATCTGGGCGACCGGGCCCCGCCGGCCGGCAACATCCCGCCCGACTTCGACGACGGCGGCCACAACGCCTCGGCCCGCGATCCCATCGCCCTGCAGCTGCTGACCACCTTCCTGGCGGCGGGCGGGCTGGCCACGCCGCCCTAGTCAGGGTCGGCCGGCGCCCAGGGCGGTCTCGGCGATGCGCACCGGCTTGAACTCCGCGTCGCCCCAGATCTCCAGGTAGCCCTTCCAGACCCCCTCACAGACCTTGGCCAGCTCGCAGGAGGCACATCCGGCGGGGTGGCCCTTGAGGTCGAAGCGCTTGCGGTCTTGCCAGTTGAAGCGGGCCCGCTCGGTGCTGGCGTCGAACTGCACCACGCTGTTTTTGGGGTGCTCGGTCCAGGACTCCGGTACGATGCGCTTTCCCGGCGGGATGAGGTCGCCGCCTTCGGAGCGGATGGAGCAGGCGGTGGACAGATCCCGGTACTCGCCCATGTGGCGCTCGAGCAGGCCCTTGTCTCTGCGCAGGGCGGCCGGCAGCACGCACAGCGGGAAGCCGCCAAAGGTGAAGACCTTCTTGAAGTGGGCCTCGGACAGGATGATCGACTTCACCAGCACCGGCACCACCGCGGCGTAGCGGGCGGTGAGCTCGGCGTCGCCATCGGCGTAGCCCTCGGGGCGGATGAAGTTGGCGCGGATGTCGTCGACGCCGATCTCCTCGTAGAAAAAGCGCATCATGCGCGGCAGGTGCAGGTAATTCCAGCCGTTCACCACGATGTTGATCGACAGACCGTCGCGCAGGGCGCCCGCACGCCGCTTCTCGACGAGGTAGCGCAGGGCCTTCACCTTCTTTTCAAAGTTGCCGGGCACCCGGGTGAGGCGGTCCTCCAGCTCGGCGGTGTGGCCGTGCATCGACACGGTGACCCGGGTCAGACCTGCGTCGATCAGCCGATCAGTGAAGTCGACGAGGCGCAGCTTGGTGGCGTTTGTCGCCAGGGCCACCCGGGTGAAGCCCACCGCGCGGGCGTGGGCGACCGCCTCGACGATCTGGGGGTAGGTCGTGGGCTCGCCGCCGAGGAAGCCCACCGAGCGGTAGCCGGCCTCGGCCCAGTGCGACAATTCGGCCTGCATGGCGCTCCAGGCCATGTAGGAGCGGTCCTCGGCTTTGGGCAGCCCGTCGATGCAGAAGACGCAGCGGTTGTTGCAGCTCTTGCCGATGTTGATCTCGACGTTGCGACGCGCGTCGCGCACCCCGCTCTCGGCCTGAGCGTGGAGGATCCCGACCTGGGCGGCAGGATTGACAGGCGTGGCGGCGATCGGTGGGGTCGGGTGCGGGTGCGTCATCGGGAGGACTCTACACCAGCCTGGACCCGTCGTCTTCGCTTGACGGTCTGGGGGCCGCCGGCCTACATCCTGGCCATGACACGCGCCCTCCTGACCCTCTCCGTGCTGCTCTTCGCCTGCAACACCCGCCAGGAGGGCGTCACCCTGCCCCTTGTCGAGCCCACCGCAACGGTCGGCCAGGCGGAGGCCGGCTCGACCTGGCAGGCCCGGGTTCGCGGCCGCATCGCCGCCCAGGGGCGCGCCTTCGCCCCGGTCGACGGCGGGATGGTGGCCTCGGTGGGGCGCCTGCGGGCCCGCCTGAGCCCGACCGGCCTCGCTGTAGAGACCGAGGCCGGCGAAGGCCTGCACCTCGTCGCCACCGCCTTCGGCCGACAGGGCGCCACCGAGCTGCTGCCCGACGGCGAGCTGTCTCTCGGCGACTGCACCCCCGAGCTCGGCGCCGACGGGGCCTGCATCCGCCGGGCCGAGTTGGCCCGCGAGGGCCTCACCGAGTGGTGGCGCACCAGCGCCCGCGGCCTGCACCAGGGCTTCGAGCTGCACAGCGCCCCCGCCGGGGAGGGCCCCATCGCCCTCACCTTGTCGGTCGAGGGCGCCACCCTCAGCCAGGAGGGCCGCAGCGTCCTCCTCACCGATGGCAGCGGCCGGGCCTACACCTACGAGCAGCTCTCCGCCTGGGACGCCCTCGGC
>JBEIQK010000435.1:0-5557 GCA_040376505.1 Alphaproteobacteria bacterium
GATGAGGTGGATGGTGGTCCAGGTCGGGTCCATGCCCGCGACGCTCGTGACGATCAAGGCGAGGCGCATGAGGTCCCGGGGGAGCGCGCGTGAACAGAAGCCGCGCGGCCCTATTTCGTGGGGCCCTTGCCTTCAAGCGCCGCGGGATGACGCACGGTGATCTCCCGCGAGAGCAGCAGCGCCATCTCCCGCAGGTTGGGCGGCGCCTCGGGGTGGCTCATCACCAGCGCGTACAGCGGCAGGGCCTCGGTGTACCGGCCGCGCCGGCGCAGCAGATCGGCCAGCAGGTAGGTGGAGCGGATCTTCTTGTCGCCGTTGGGCATCTCGGCCCGCAGGGCGCTTTGAAAGGCGGCGATGGCGAGGTCCTGGTAGACCGCCTCGGCCGCCACCCCCACGGTGAAGCGGCCCACCGCCTCTTTCTCTTTGGCGGTGAGGCCGCCGGCCGCCACGAAAGCCTTGATGTGGGCGTCGCGCTCTTCGACATAGCCGCCGCGGGCCGCCACCCGGGCGAGGTTGTAGAGCAGCACCTTGCGGGTGGCCACCGGCAGGCTCTTCTTCAGCTCGGCCGCCCCCTGATCGAGCAGGGCCCGGGTCGCCGCGGGGCCCTGCAGGCCCTCGTAGACGTCGACCGCCTGATCCCGCGCCGTGTGGCTCGCTGTCAGGTACAGCTCGGCCAGAAAGAGCGGATCGCGGCCCATCTCGCGGTACATGCGCGCCGCGATGCCGTAGCGCTCCCAGATCGCGGGCTCGGTGCGGCTGCTCACCCGGGTCAGCTCGTCGGCCAGGGCGGCGCCAAGGCGCGCCTTCTGGGCCTCGTCCACCGGCTTCTTCATGTCCTCGCCGTAGAGGGTGAAGAGCGAGTCGGGGCAGGTGGACAGCGCGTAGGCCCGAAACTGGCCCGCGGTGCTGTAGGCCGCGAGGTCGGAGTCGAAGCCGCCGTGGGTGTTGGCGCTCATCTTCTCGTAGACCTTCACCGAGCCCGTGCCCATCGGGCAAGGCAGCGTGGAGACCGAGACCTGGGTGGCCCCAGCCTCGACCCCCCAAAGGGCCAACAAGGCGATCATCAACAGGCGAGGCATCACGGCAGGCTCCACAGCGCCGCCCTCCTACCCGAGGGCCGGGCTCAAGGGTGGGACTCCATCCAGGCCGAAGTAAACATCGCGTCGGGGAGCTCGCTGCGCGGCGCGTCGAGGCGCTGGCTCAGCACGACCATGCGCGTGCTGCTGCCGTTCTTCAGGTTGGCCATCTCCGAGCGCACCGGCACCACCCGCCCCCCCACGGTGGCCACCTCGCTCACCACGAGGCGCTTCACGGCGGCGCCCTGGGTGTCAAAGAGCTCGGCCTCGCGCAGCAGGCCGGTGGACCGCTCAAAGCTGCAGCGCAGGCGGCTGTACGAGGAGCCCGCCCCCGGCTGGAGGTCGATCACCACCCGCTCGGCCCCCTCGGAGATCAGGGTGGAGGCCCCGGAGAGGCTGGAGATCAGCTCCAGGTCTTCAAAGCTGAAGTCGCTGCCCATGAAGGAGCCGCCCCGCCCCCGGCCGCCCACCGTGCTGACCTTCTTGAGGGCCGGCAGGTAGAGCAGGGCCTCGTCGGGGGCATTGGGGCGGTCGACCAGCACCATCTGCGTGCCCGCCACCTCCGTCGGCGCCGTAAAGCGCAGGTGGGTGCGCTGGGCGTCGGGATCGCGCCGGGTGGAGACCACCATCTCGCGGCTGCGCACCGCCCCGCCGCGCCCCACCAGCTCCAGGCGCACCGTCTGCACCGAGGCGTCGACCGCCACCGCCTTGCGCGCCGTCGCCAGCACCGCCTCGGGCGAGGTCGCCGCCATCGCCAGCCCCAACAAAGCCCAGAACATCGACATCCTCGCCCCTACCGGTGAATCAGGCCTTCGAGGAGGCCGGTGGTCTCGCCCTTCTTTCGCGCGATCAACACCGGACCGTCGGCCATTCCTGCCACGGTCTCGGCGGTGGAGCCGAGGAGCATGAGGGCCAGCCGGGTGAGGCCGCGGGAGCCCATCACGATGGGCCGCTCGCCAGCCACCGACACCAGCACGCCGGACGGATCGGCCCCGGGGATCACCACCAGCTCGGGGCGCGGCACCGGGCCCAATTGCGGCAGCACCGTGCCCTCGAAGTGGGTGAGCGCGTTGCCGGAGAGCTGGATCTGGAACTCTTCGGCCGTGAGCGCCCCGGTGCCCGCCGCCGCGAGGTCGTACTGGTAGACCGCCTCCACCCGGTCGGCGATGTGGGTGGCGATCGACAGGGTCTCGGCCGAGCATTGGGAGAAGTCGAATCCCACGACGACATCGCTGAGATCGAGGCGCGCGCCCTCGGGCACCACCAGGGCCGAGCACCGGATGGCGTGGAGGAGCGTGCGGCCCCGCGGCCCCCAACCATCCTTGCCCCCGGCGGCCCGGCTGCGCCCGATCACGAGCAGATCGATGTCTTCGACGGCGATGATGTGGGCCAGCTCCTCATCGGGGCGCCCCACCGCGTGCACGCCCACCACCGAGCAGCCCGGCAGGCGCTGGCGAAGCTCCTCCACCGCCCGGTCGAGCAGCTCGGGGCGGTCGGCGGGGGCCAGCGGGGGGGCCAGGGCCGCGGGGAAGGGGTCGCGGGCGTGGACATGGGCCACCCGCACATCGCGCACTCCCAGTCGCGTCGCCGAGGCCACCAGGGCCTCCACCACGGTGTGATCGCGCGGATCGAGGGCCAGCATCACCAGGGCTTTGGGGTACATCGGGGCTCCCTTGCGGGGCGGTTGGCTATCCCAGCACAAGCCCCTGGCGACGCCTACTCGGTGTCGGAGCTGAGGTCGAGGATGCGCGTCTGGCCGACGTAGCCCACGGTGCGCGGCCGCGAGGTGCGGGCGAGGCTGCGCACGATCTCGGCCATCCGCTCCAGCTGCTCATAGGCGCGGTCGAGGCGGGTGTGGACCCCAGCCGGCAGGTCTTCGCGCAGGTGCAGCAGCTCCAGCGAGCCCATGACCGCCGTCAGGGGCTGGTTGAGCTCATGGGCCGCCGCCCCCGCCACCTCCATCGCCGCCGCCCGCTTCTCGGTGGCGATGAGCTGCTCGGTGGTGGCCGCGAGGCGCCGCTTCAGGGCCAGCTCGGGGCGCTGATCATCGAAGACCCCCACCGTGGCGATCGGCGTGCCCTTGGCCGAGAAGACCTCGGCCGCCGCCAGCTCCACCGGGATGATCTCCCCCGAGCGCGCCCGCAGGCGCACCTCGACCTGGGCGATGCCGCCCGCCTGGGCCCGCAGCTCGGCCAGCACCCTTCGCGCGTCGCTGGCGTCGGCGTAGACCTCGGTCACATGCATGTGATCGCGGGCCCACTGCGACTCGTAGCCAAGGGCCGCCTCGGCCGCCCGGTTGAAGACCAGCACCCGGCCGCTGGTGTCGGTGGCCATCACCGGGTTCGGCGTGGCGTCGATCAGCCGGCCCAGCAGATCGCGGGTGGACTGCAAATCGTCCATCGCGCGGCGCGCCCGCTGCTCCTGGGCCTTGAGCCGGCGCAGGTTCACGCGGGTCATGCGGTAGAGCGGCGAGAGGCGCGCCCGCAGCGCCTCGGCGGTGAAGGGCCCGCGGATGACGTCGATGGCGCCTGCGGCCTCGGCGAGGCGGGCCACCTCATCGTCGTCGGCGAGGATCACCAGCGGCTGCTCCACCCGCTCGGGGTTGCGCAGCAGCCGCACCACTTCTCCGGCCGAGGGCGAGGCCACCGCCAACTCGGCGGTCGGGTCGTCTTGAAAGCCGGCGGCGCGCAGGGCGGCGCGCACCGCTTCGGACAAGGTGCCCAGGAGCGCGAGATCGCCCCAGGCTTCGACGGACTCGGGTTCGGCGTCGGCGTTCATGGCCGGACTCTACACCCCGCGAGGGCCCCCCGGCTGGGTGCTGGCGTAGGCCGCCATCACCATCGCCCGCACCTCCCGCACCGTCCGCCCGCTTTCGGCGGCCAGCGCGCGCAGATCCTCGAATTCGGGCTTGGCCTGCAGCCGCTCGCCCGCCTCGGCGCCGATCTTGACCCGGGCGCTGCCGATCGGGGTCTCCACCCGCTCAAACCAGCGGTCGAGCACCCGCCGACGGGCCGGGGCGCGGCGCAGGCCAAAGCTGCTGCCAGCCGCCAGGAAGGCCCGCTCCACCGCGCTCACCGTCGCCGCCGTCGCCAGGGCCGTCACCAGCAGGCCCGGCCGCCCCTTCTTCATCAGCACCGGCGTGGCGAAGGCGTCGACCGCGCCGGCATCGAGGAGGGCGTCGATCAGACTCGGCAGGTCTTCGCCCACCAGATCGTCCATCTGGGCCTCGATCACCTCGATCTCGCGCGCGCTCTCGTCGATCGCCGGGCGGCCGAGCACGCCGCGAATGACGTTGGCCAGCTCCGGCGGGTTGCGGGTGCCGCCGCCGTAGCCCATCGTCGTCACCGTCATCGCCGGCAGGGCGCCCGGTCGGGCCAGGGCCGCCACCAGCGCCGCCCCGGTCGGCGTGACCTGCTCCATGCCCGCCAGCCCCGGCCGCACCGGCCAGCCGCGCAGGCACTCCAGGGTGGCCGGCGCCGGGATTGGGATCCAGCCGTGGGCCGTGTAGACCTGCCCCGAGCCCATCGGCGGCGGGCTCGCCACCACGACCTCGACGTCGAGCAGCTCCAGGCCGATGCAGAAGGCCACGATGTCGACGATCGAGTCGACGGCGCCCACCTCGTGGAAGTTGACCTCCTCCACATCCATGCCGTGCACCCGCGCCTCGGCCTCGGCCAGCAGCCCAAAGGCGAGCAGGGCCCGCTCGGTCACCCGCGGCGCAAGGCCGGCCTGCTGGATGAGGGCCCGGATCTGCCGCCAGGTGCGCCAGGGCTGGCCCGGAAAGCCGCCGGTGGGGTCGAGGGCCGGCGCCGTGACGAGCCCCAAGGCCGCGGCGACATGCCCATGATCGTGGCCATGGTCGTGGCTGTGGCCGTGATCATGCCCATGATCGTGCCCCCGGTGCTCCACCGCCGTCGCCGGCGCGCTGCCATCGGACTCCACGACAAAGCGCACCGCCGCGAAGGCCCCGCGCTGCACCCGCTCGGTTCGCAGGCGGTAGCCGCGCAGGTCGACCTTGGAGAGCTCGGCCTGCAGCGCCTCCAGGCGGACCCCACAGGCGAGCAGCGTGGCGACCAGCATGTCGCCGGCCGCCCCGCCGAAGAGGTCGAGGAAGAGCACATTACCCGGCATGGTCGGCCGCTCCCATGTGGTTGATGAGCGAGGCCTGGGCCGCCGCGCCAAAGCCATTGTCGATGTTGACCACGCTCACCCCGGCCGCGCAGGAGTTGAGCATCGAGAGCAGGGCCGAGAGCCCGCCCAGGTTGGCGCCGTAGCCGACGCTGGTGGGCACCGCGATCACCGGCTTGTCGACGAGGCCCCCGAGCACGCTCGGCAGCGCGCCCTCCATGCCGGCCACCGCGATGATCACCCGCGCCGCGCGAAGATCATCGAGGCGGGCGAGCAGGCGGTGCAGGCCGGCCACCCCCACATCGTGGATGCGCACCACCCGGTTGCCCAGGATCTCGGCCACCAGCGCCGCC
>JBEIQK010001094.1:0-1714 GCA_040376505.1 Alphaproteobacteria bacterium
ACCTGGGCCCCAAGGGCAGCGCGCCGGTCGAGGCGGCCCCCAATCCGGCCGTCGAAGAGGCCGCCGCCAAGGGCCTGCGGCTGCCCGATCTCCCCCTGAAGAAGCGCGAGGGGCTTCGCCTGCCCAAGGCGCCCCCGAGCCAGCCGGGCTCCAACCGCTGACCTGGACGAATTCATGTACCGAATGTTGCTGGAGAGCCACCGCGGCCTCGCCTACCTCGTGTTCCTCGTCTCCCTGGTTGACGTGGTGCTGGTGCTCACCAAGGCGCGCACCGACGCGCGCTCGGCCAGCATGCTGCGCTGGGTGCACACCCTGGGGCTGATCTGGGGCGGGCGCATCACCGTGCTGCTCGGGCTCCTCCTCTTTGGGGCCAGCATCGCCAACTCGATCCCGCCCTACCACCTCGGCACCTGGTGGATCTGGGTGTCGGTGCTGCTCTGGGCGCCGGTGGAGATCCTGGGCAAGCGCCTCGTCACGCCGGAGATCCAGGCCGTCACCGAAGGGGGCGCGGCCTCCTCGCGCCTCATCGCTGGCGCCTTCGGGCAGCTCGCCCTGATCGTGGTGATCTTCGGCCTGATGTCGGCCCGGCCTTGAAGGCGGCCTCCCCCTTTTTGCCAGCGCCCCTTCGATGAGCACGCCCCCGCCGCTCTTTGCGGTCATCGGAGACGTGCACGGTCGCATGGGCCTGCTCCGCACGGTCTTGCGCCGCATCTCCCGCGAGAAGGTGCAGGGCATCTTGCTCGTCGGCGATCTCTCCTGCGCGCGCAACGCCCCACGGGGCAGCGGCCGGGGCGCCCGCTACCTGGAGGTGGTGGGCGAGGTGCTCGCCGCGGTGCGGGCGGTGGCCCGGCCGGTCTTCTTTGTCCCCGGCAACCACGACTGGCCCGACCTCGAGCTGCCCGGAAACCTCGACTGCCGCGCCATCACCGTCGGCGGGGTCAGCCTCGCCGGCTTGGGTGGAGCGGGGCCAGCCCGCTTTGGCTTCCCCTACGAGTGGAGCGAGAACGACGCGGCGATGCGCCTCCCCCAGAAGGCCGACATCCTGGTGAGCCACACACCGCCGCTGAACACGCCCCTCGACCTCACCTACACCAAGGTGCAGGCTGGCAGCGCCGCGGTGCGCACCTGGGCCCTGGAGCGCGGCAAGGTGCTGGTCTGCGGCCACATCCATGAGGGGGCCGGCGTCTTTCGGCTGGGCGACTGCCTGTGCCTCAACGCCGGCGGCTTGGGCGAGCCCTCGCCGCGGGCGCAGGTCGGCTTTGTGCGCGGCACCGACGAGATCTGGCACGAGGATCTGGAAGCGGGCACAGTCTCCCGGCTCACCCGGGCCTCGGCGGGTTAACCGCGCGGCCATGTCAAAGACGATCACCCCTACCTACTGGACGCCCGAAGGGCTGGCCGCCCGCGATGACGTCGACCCCCAGGGCCGTCGCGTCGAGATCTGGGCCGGCATCGTGGGCGAAGAGGCCAGGGTGGAGCCCGTAGGCTCCGGCGCCCATGTCCATCGCGCCCGCTTCCTCCAACCGCGTCGCAACCCTTCGCCGCTCCGCCGCGAGCCGCCCTGCGAGCGCTACAACCTCTGCGGCGGCTGCCCCTTCATGCACATGACCCCGGCCGGTCAGGCCGAGGCGCGCCTCGCCCTGGTGCGGCAGGCCTTGAGCGGGGTCGGGCTCGCCGCCCACACACCCACCAGCCTGATCGAGGGCCCCGACGG
>JBEIQK010000549.1:0-4536 GCA_040376505.1 Alphaproteobacteria bacterium
CCGTCGAGCTCGGCGCGCACGGCGGCCGAGACCGCCTCGGCCCGGCTGCGCACCTCATCGAGGGCGGCGTCGGCCTGGGCCCGGTAGGCGCGCACCGACGCGTCGTCGGTGAGGTCCTTGGCGTTGATGCAGACGTTGTACCAGGCGCCCTCGGCGGCGGTGCGCAGGGTGAGGGCCGCCACGCCCACGTCCGAGCGCGCGTTGCTGTTGCCGGAGAGGGCGATCTCCACCGCCTGGACGGCGGCGACGCAGCGCAGGAGTACGCCGAGGGGCACTTCGATGGCGTGGCGGGTGGCGGCCTGGATCGCCGCCCCGCGCGCGGCCTTGTCGGCCTCGGTGGCCTTGGGCAGGGCGAAGGCGGCCATGATGCCGTCAAAGGCGCGGGTGTCGGCGTCGATGTCGGCCAGGAAGGCCTCTTTGAGGGCCTGGGCCTGCAGAGCGGCCTTCTCCTGGGCGGCGAAGACGGCCTCGTAGCCCTTCTTTCCGGTGGTGAGCTGGGCCACCATCGCGGCGAGGCTGGTGGCCAGGGCGCCGCAGAGGGCCGCCACCGAGCCGCCGCCAGGGGCCGGGGCGCTGGAGGAGAGGGCGTCGGCGAAGGCCCGGACGGTCTTTTTGACCAGCGGGCCATCCGGCGCGATGCGGCGCTCGATGATGCGCTGATCGGCCTCAAAGGGGGCCAGCTCGCGCAGCCCGAGCGTGCGGATGGCGGTCTCGATCACCTCGCTGTGCGGTGCCCCGGGGTTGAGGTGCTGGCGGCGCAGGTAGTGGTGGCCGGCGGCGAGCAGGGCGTCGCCGGGGATCAGCCCCACCAGCTCGCTGCCGGTGACCACCACGCCCTCTTCATCGGCGACGCGCCGGATCGCGTCGTAGACGTCGTGTACGGGCGCCTTGTGGTGGTCGGTGAGGTTGAGGGAGACCTGGCAGCGGTCGTACTCCTCGATGAACCAGCCGAGGCCCTTCACGCTTTGGAAGAGGCCGGGATCGCGCACCACATTGCCGGCCTCGTCGCGCACCATTTCGCCTTGGGCGTCGCGGCGGATGATGCCCTTTTCGCGCACCAGGGCGGCGATCTTGTTGGCGCGGCCCTTGTGCCGGGTGTTGAGGTTGACGTTGTAGGCGATGAGGAAGGGCCGGGCGCCGATCACCGTGGCGCCGCTGCGGGCCGTCACCTCGGAGGGGGCTGCTGGGCCATAGTCTGGGGCCCAGTTGGGGTCGGCCAGCTTGGCGCTGAGGCCCTCGTACTCGCCGGCCCGGATCTCGGCGAGGTTGACCCGCTCGGGCCGACTGGCGGCGCGCTCGTAGAGGTAGACCGGGATGCCGAGCTCGGCGCCAACCCGGGCACCGAGGCGTCGGGCCAGCGCGGCGCAGTCCTCCATTGTGAGGCCGGAGACCGGCACGAAGGGGCAGACGTCGGTGGCGCCGATGCGGGGGTGGGCGCCGCTGTGGCCGCGCATGTCGATGCGGCGGGCGGCCTCGGCGATGCCGCGGAAGGCGCCCTCCAGCACGGCCTCGGGGGCGCCGACGAAGGTGACGACGGTGCGGTGGGTGGCTTCGCCCCGGTCGACGTCGAGGACGCTCACCCCAGGCGCGCTGCGGATCGCGGCGGTGATCGCCTCGATGACGGCGACGTCGCGCCCTTCAGAGAAGTTGGGCACACACTCGACGACGGGACCGCTGGACATGGGCTCTCCGGGCGCCCGGCGGGGGCGCGCCTCAATGTCCAGGCTAAGCTGCTCCTACCCCGGCTACCATGGCGCCCGACCTCAACCTTGACGGACCCAACATGACGCTGCGACCGCTGTTCTGGCTCTCCTTGGTTACAATCGCCTGCGGAGAGGCCAAAGAAGAGGAGGGCTTCGCCACCGGCGGCGGCTCGGTGAGCGGCGCCGACGGCGGGGCCGAAGGCAGCGATGGGGCCGACGGGGGCGACGACACCGGCGACCTGCCGGCCCTGCAGGAGAGCTGCACCACGGGCGAGGACCCGGTCGAGGCCGAGCCGATCCTCGCCAAGCGCATCACCGCCGAGGTGACCTGGAACCTCGCCTTCGACGCCACGGCGGAGGCCGATGGCTATGTCGATTGCAGCTACACCCGCACCTACGAGGGCCTCCAGGTGCTGGATCTCGACTACACCTGCCCCACCTGCTCGGTGATCGTGCGCGGAGAGGCCACGCTGATCGACGGGGCGGACTGCCACGCCCAGATCAACGGCGGCGAGGCCGAGCTGACCCGCACGGAGCTCTGGGGCATCGGCGACGAGGGGCTGACCTTGTACCGCGCCGGTCGAGATCAGTTCCCCCTCGGAGATCTGGCCACCTTTGAGCTCCCCGTGGTCGAAGGCGAGAGCAGTCTGGTGGCCTGGGACTCCACCGCCGAGACCGACTCCGGCGGCGTGATGGAGCTGAGCGCCGCCGGCGCGCTCACCCTCAGCACCGATGACAGTGTAACGGTGACCCCGCCCTTCGGCGCCCGGGCCGCTCCCTACGGCTGCGGCTGGGAGTGCAACGACCCCGGCACCCTGGAGCTCGACTACACGCTGGAGATCGGCGGCACCCTGCCCAATGTGCGCCTCGACGACGCCTGCGGCGAGGCGGTGGATCTGTGGGACTTCTACGGATCGTACATCGTGCTCGATCTCTCCCAGCCCGACTGCGGGCCCTGCCAGGCCATGGCCCAGCAGGAGCACGAATTCATCCAGGAGATGCGCCGCAAGGGCATCCCCGTGCGGGTGGTGACCCTGATGGGGGTCGGCCTCTCCTACCCCTACCTGACGCCCGAGCCCGAGGCCCTTCAGGACTGGATCGACGCCTTTGCGCTGACCGAGCCGGTCCTGGCCGATCGCGGCTACGGCTACGCGCTCTTCTCCCGCTCCACCGAGGAACTGGCCGGCGAGAGCTTTGGCTACCCCACCTGGGCGATCATCGATCCCCAGATGCGGCTGCAGAAGGTGAGCGTGGGCTTTGGCAGCTTCGACCCGATCGTGGCGACGATCGAGGCCCTCGAGGCCGAGTAGCCGCCGCTCAGGCGGTCACCCGCGCCTCCAGGGTGGCGAGGCGGGCCTCGGCGGCGCGCAGCTTGTCGGTGAGCTGCTCGACCTCGCGCCGCAGGCCGTCCTCGACCCCCGCGGCGAGGCGACGGGCGATGCGCTCCACCCGGGGGTGATCCTGGGCGGCGATGCGCGGCAGGAGGGCCCGCACGGCGCTGGCGTCCTGGGCGCGCCCGAGGGTGGAGAGCCCGCGGGCGGCGGCCATGCGCACATTGTAGGAGGGGTCGCGCAGGGCGTCGCAGAGCCGCTCGCCGATGCGGTCCTGGGTCGCCTTGCACAGGGCCGAGCCGACCTCACCCAGGGCCTCCATCGCCATCACGCGCACCTGGGGCAGCCCAACCTGGCTGCGGGAGAGCAAGGCCTCGGCCGCATCGGGGCTGCGCAGGGCGCCGAGCCCCTGCAGGGCCCCGCGGGCGACATGGCCCCAGAGCGAGCGGTCATCGGCATAGTGGACGAGCAGGCTGATCCAGCGGGGGTCGCGCTGCTGGCCGAGGCTGCGCAGGGCCGCGCCCATCGCCCGGTAGGGGCGCTCGGGGCGCTGCACCCAGGCGGCGAGGGCCTCGCCGATGCGCGGGTCGCGCAGCTTGCCGGCGGCGTCGGTGACGGCCATCATCGCGCGGGGATCGGCCTCTTCGGCGAGCATGGCGAGAAGGGCCTCGACGACGGCGCCGCTGCTGCCGGCCCCCATCAGCGTGGCGTAGTGGTGGCGCAGTCGCCACCGAGGTTCGGCCCGCCAGGCGGCCAGCACGGCGGCGATGGCGCGCGGGCGCCCGTTTTGGATGAGGGTCTCGGCGGCGTGCAGGCGGCCGGAGACAAAGGGGCAGCCGAGCGCCCGCTCCAGGGCCGGCAGGCCGGGATCAAAGCGCAGGGTGCAGAGCAGGCGCATGTGCGGATCCACGACGATCTGCTGGGGCGCCTGGGCCAGCCCCGGGATCACCAGCACGGCGCTGGCCCCGTCGAGGAAAACGGCGTGCTCGGTCCAGGCGCCATCGGCGTCTTGGAGGGCCAGCTCGACGCGGCAGGAGAAGCGGCCGATGCCCTTGGCGGCGTTCTCCTGGGTCTGCTCGACGTGCACGACGAGGGAGCGGCGCTCGGCCTCGTAGAGGGGGCTGACCTTGAGGGCGGGGTAGCCGGGGCTCTCAAACCACTGCTCGAAGAAGCGGCCCAGGTACTGGCCGCTGTGGGCCTCCAGGATGCGGCGGAAGTCAGCGGTCTCGGCGGTTCGACCGTAAAAGGTGCGCAGAAAGTCCTGGGTGCCCGACCAGAAGGCCTCGTCGCCGATGTGCTGGCGCAGCATGTGCAGGCGGAAGGCCCCCCCCGGATAGAGGTGGCGATCGAACATGTCCCAACTGGAGTCATAGCGGCGGGTGACGATCGGCCGGTGGTAGCGCCCGTCGGCTTCGCTGCGGTACTCCACCTTCTCGGCGTAGAGCTGGAGCTGGCCCGCGTCGGGGCCGACTGTCTCTTCGAGCCAGACCGACTCCATATAG
>JBEIQK010000511.1:0-4838 GCA_040376505.1 Alphaproteobacteria bacterium
AGGTCGCGGCCGAAGCGGCGCCGACGGGGTTTTCGCTGACCTTCACCAGCGGTGAGCCCGCGATCAACGAGATCGAGGTGCGCTGCCACGAGGGGGTCAGCGGCGCCGGGGGCGGCACCGTGCGCCTGTCGGGGGCGGTGCCGGGGCCCTGCAAGGTGATCGGCCGCGGCCATCCGGAGGGCCCGCGTGTGGTGCTGGTCACGGTCACCGAAGCGCGCACCTTCACCTGCTTTGAGGGCGGCGCGCAGTCCTGCCGCTGAGGGGCCGGGCTGGGTCGCTCAATCGGCGCGGCGCCTGTGGTACAACGCACGGCCGTCGCGGGGCTCCCCTTTGTCACCCCGCCCACAGGTGACTTGATGCCTGCTCGCTCTACGCATGGTCTGGTGCTCTCCCCCTTCACGGTGCGCGGGCTGCTGGCCTGCTCGACCCTCGTCCTGGCGCTGGCCTGCAGCGGCGATGAGGCGGCGGAGGCGCCGAAGGCCGAGGCGCCGGTGGCCGAGGCCCCGGTGGCCAAGGTGGCCACCTTCGAAGAGAAGCTCGCCGCGGCCACGCAGCGCTCCTTGAGCGGCGACTACGCCGGCGCCCTCGAAGCGGCCGAGAAGCTGCTCGGTGAGAAGCCCGAGGCCGACGCCGCCTGGCGCCTCGTCGAGACCACCGCCCTGGCTGCGGGCAAGGGGGCTGAGCTCTTTGCGCGCCTCGACGCCAGCGCGGCGATCGGCGGTCGCGTGGGCCCGCATCAGCTCCTGCGCGCCGAGTTGGCCCTGGCGGCCGGCATGGCGGGCGACGCGATGGCGGCGGCGGCGCTGGCCCTGGTGGAAGATGGCGATGGGGCCGCGGCGCTCCAGGCCCGGGCTGCCCGGGCGGGCGCGCCGGTCGCCCCCAGCGATCTGAAGCCCAAGGATCGCGATCCCGCCGACTCTCTCATCCAGTGGGCCGTCGCCCGCGACGCCCGCAGCGCGGCGCCCTTCGCGGCCAAGGCCGAGGCGGTCGCCGGCTGGCGGGCGGCCCTGCTGCGGGCCGAGGTGCAAGAGGCCCGCGGCGACAAGGCCCAGGCGCTCGCCGAGTTCAGCGCGGCGGCGGCGGCCACCGGGGCCGATCCGCGGGCGATCGTGCGCGGCAACCTCGGCCGGGCGCCGCTCGGTCTGGCGGGGGTGCCCGGGGTGAAGGGCGCGCCGGCCCCGGGGGCCGAAGAGGCGATGCAGTGGGCCGGCTCGGCGGCGGCGGCGGCGATGGAGATGGGCGACGCGGGTGCTGCCCTCGAAGCCCTCGAGCTGCTGATGACCGCGGCCGATCGCACCGGTCGCCATGACGAGGCGCTGGCCACCGCACGCAAGGCCCGCGAGGCCCTCGACGCGGCCGGCGCCAAGGCGGCGGGCGGCCGGGCGGCCCTCTATGTGGCCCATGGGGCGCTCTGGTCGGGCCTGCCCAAGGACGCCGCCGAGGCCGGCAAGGCGGCCCGCCTTGCCCTCACCGAGGCCAAGGACGCCGATCGGGCGGCCGAGGCGGCCTGGATGGAGGGCCTCGGCGCCCATTTCCTGGGCCGCACCGCGGCGGTGAATGAGGCGGCGTCGGCGCTCTCGGGGGCGCGCCAGCAGATGCTCTCGGCCCTGGCCCTTGATGACGCGGGCACCCGGGCGGCCGCGCGGGGTCGCCTGCCCACCAATGGCCTGATGGATCGCGATCTGGCCTTGCTCGGCGCCGAGGCGGCCCGGGTGGACGCTCCCAATGGGCGCCGCTGGCTGGAGGCCGGCGTGGCCGCCGCCGATCGCACCGGGGTCCTGACCCTGCGCATCGGCAGTCGGCTGGCCCTGGAGCAGGGCCTGCGGGCGCGTGGGCAGGATGGGTCCAAGGTGCGGGCGGAGCTGCTCAAGCTGGCGCCGGCCGGCGAGGCCGGGGATCCGCTGCGCGGCGAGCTGGCGGCCCGCGCCACCCTCGACGGGGCGGCGGCGGCCTTCCCGAGCAGCGCGGGTCTGCCGCCGGTGGTGGGGGCCTGGGCCTCCTTGGCGGCCAGCAGCGCGGTCTCGGTGGCCACCACGGCCCCCTGGGTGGGCGGCCTTCAGGCCTGGGCGGCCGGTAAGGTGGCGGTGGCCTCGGGCGGCGAGGGGGCGGCGGAGTCCTGGGGCAAGGCGCTCGGCCTGCTGCCGCTCCATCGCCAGGGCCTGCTCTCGCTCGGCACGGTCCTCGACGGCAGCCAGGGTGTGCCGGTCGATGGCGAGCTCGATCTGCTCGGCAAGGCGCCGATCTCCGACAGCACGCTCTCGGCTGCGCTGCTCGCCCACGAGGTCAACCACCGCCTGCTCACCTTGCGCAAGGACGTCGACCTGGGGCGTGATCCCACCGAGGGCCTTGGGGAGGCCGAGCGCGAGGGCCTCCTCGTCGCAGCGGCCCGGGCGCGCACGAGCCTCGGGGTCTGGCTGGCTGGCGGCGGCTCGTTCCCGGAGGCCGATGTGGCGGCGGTCGAGGCCGCCGAAAAGGTTGGCGGGAGCAACGCCACCTTCGCGCGCATCCTGCCGGCGGCCGGCACCGCGATGGCCGATCTGCGGGCCCGGGTGGCGGGGGCTGCGGTGATCAGCTTCCACTTCGGCCGCGGGCGGGTTCACGCGGTGGTGGCCACCCCCAATGGCGGTGGCATGCGCGAGATCGGCAAGGAGGCGGCGATCCGCGGCATGGCGCGCGATCACCAGTCGGCCCTCCTCGCCGCGGCCTCCACCGACGCCAAGGCCAACCACGCCGCCGGCGATCGGCTGCGGGCCGCGCTCCTCGACAGCTTCACCGGCGAGCTGGCTGGCTTTGGCCGCTACTTCGTGGTGGCCCCCGAAGAGCTGCTGGGCTTCTCCTTCACCACCTTCCCCGAGCAAGCCTCGGGCATGCGCTGGCTGGCCGACATCCGCACCATCACGGCCTCGCCCTCGCTGCGCGCGGTGGTGCGGCCCGACGCCGGCCCCCGGGCCTTCAACCCCGACTACCTGGGCGTGGGCAAGCCGGCGGCTGCGGCGCCGGCCGCACCGGCAGCCCCCGCGAAGGCCGAGGCCCCGGCGGCCGCCAAAGAAGAGCCGGCCAAGGACGACAAGGCCAAGGACGCCCCGTCGGCAATGCCCTCCGACGCGGAATTGATGGCGGCCAAGGGTAAGAAAGACAACATCCCGCCCGAGATCCTCGGCGTGTCGCAGATCTTCCCGGCCGATCCGCCGGAGATCGAAGCCAGCGCCCGGCGCAATCAGGTTTGGGTGAGCTCCGACGCCTCGGTCGCCTCGGTCACCCGTAGCCTGGGCACGGCCCGCTTCGTGCACATCGCCGCCGTCCCGGCCACGCCCGACGGCGGCTTCCGCCTCGCCGACGGCGACCTCAGCCTGCGCGACATCCGCAGCGGCGCGGCCATCGCCGAGCTGGTGGTGATCAGCGCCAGCGCGCCCCTGGAGCTGCAGCTCGCCCGGGCGCGGGCCTTCCTCGACGCCGGGGCCCGCACGGTGGTGGTCTCGGCCTGGGCCATCGACGAGCAGCGCTCCAAGCGGATCATGGAGGGCATGTTCGGCGCCATCACCCGCGACAAGCCGGCCTCGCGGGCGCTGGGAGAGGGCCGCGAGGCCTTGATGCGCGACGCCCTGCTGGGCGCCGACTACGACGATCCGGCGCTCTGGGGCTCGGTGCTGTTGTTCGGCCTGCCCTAGCCGATGTGGTGGCTCGCCCTGGGGGTGGCCCTCGCCCTGCCGCCGGGGCTGGCCCACCTGGGCCCCGACGGCCTGGGCTGGGTCGGCACGCTGCCCCCCGGGGCCGATGAGGCCGGCCGGTCGGTGGTGGTGCGGCCCTCCGATGGGGCGCTCTTTCTGGAAGAGACCGATGTCGGCGGGCACACCTTCTCCTATGAGGCGGGCGCCTTCTTCCTCAACGGGGCGCCCCTCCCCGAGGCCCTGCCGGCGCCCCTGCGCCGGGCCCAGCGCGGCGCCCTGCTCGCCGGGCTCGACGTCGACGGCGGCGGCAGCCGGCGCTTCTCCTACGACGAGGCCGGGCGCCTCGACGGCGTGGAGTGGCCCGATGGTTCGCGCCTCATCGTGCGCTACGACCGCGACAGCCGCGTGGTGGCGCTGATCGGCCCCGGGCCGCGGCAGATCGAGCTTCGCTATGGCGAGGGCCTCGTGGTCAGCAGCGCGGCCCAGGGCGAGCTGTCGATCCGACCGACGGCGCCAGGCAACCAGGGGGCGCGGGCCGTGGAGGTGCGCGACGGCGCCGGGCGTCGCACCCGCACCGACTATGGCCGCGATGGGCGCGGCATCGAGGTGATCGTCGGCTGGGAGGACCCCAGAGGCCGCCAGACCTCGGTGCGCCGGCGCGAGGGGCTCGTGGAGGTGGAGGCCGACGGGCGGCGCTTTGTCGTCGAGGTGGACCCCGCGGGCCGGCCGATGGCCCTGAGCCTGCCGGGCGGCGCCCGCTGGCGCTGGGAGCGCGACAACCGCGGCCGCCTCGCCCGCGCCCTCGACGGCGCCGGCCGGGTGCACCGGATCGAGCGCGATCCGCAGGGCCGGGTGACCCTCAGCTCGGTGGGCTCGCGGCCCTGGGCCTTCCCGCGCGATGAGGCCGGGCAGATCACCGGGGTGGTCGATCCCGCCGGCGCCACCACCCGCCTCGGCTTCGACGCGGCCGGCCGCCTGCTCTCGATCACCGACCCCACCGGCAACCTCATTCGCCTCGTGCGCGACAGCGCCGGCCGGCTCGCCGCCATCGTCGAGCGCGACGGCGGCAAGCTGCAGATCAAGCGCGATCTGCTCGGTCGCCTCACCGCGGCCCGCGACGCCGCCGGCCGCGAAGTGGAGCTGCGCTGGGACGCCGGCGGCCGGCTCGTC
>JBEIQK010000395.1:0-5942 GCA_040376505.1 Alphaproteobacteria bacterium
CTTGAAGGTCGATCTGCACACGATCTTCGTGCACCAAGGGCGCCGAGACCGACAGGAGTGCGGCACCCGTGCGTCCGCCGGCCACGGACCAGCCGTCGAGGTAGAGGCCGCGCGCAAGGCCGGCCTGGGCCGAGACGCCGAGTTGGACGTGGTTTGGCCAGGCCGCCCGCCACTCGACGCGAGCGCGCGGCTCGGCGGGGGAGAGCTCGGCGATGGCGCTGAGCGCCTGGGCGGGTGGGCCCTTGGCCGCGAGGGCAGCGGCGCTGATGAGGATGAGGAGCATCGAACCTCCGGGGTGCCCTTGTTATGTAATGATGCCTGGCAGGCGCGATTAGCGGGTCGATGAACCGGTTACTCCTTCCTTCATGGAAGGAATCACCCTCGAACAGCTCCAGGCCTTTCTCCGCGTTGTGGAGCATGGCTCCTTCGCCCGCGCCGCGGAGGGGCTGGGCGTGCAGGCGAGCGCGGTGTCGCGGCGGGTGGCGGCGCTGGAGGACCTGCTGGGCGCGCCGCTGCTCCTCCGCACCACCCGGCGGCTCTCGCTCACCGCCGCGGGGCAGGAGCTCGCGGAGCGCGCGGGGCCCGCGGTGATCGCGCTGATTGAGGCGGCCGACGAGGTGCGACGGGCCGACACGGCGCTCACGGGGCCGATCCGCCTCTCGGTGCCGGGGGTGCTGGGTCGGCGCCGCATCGTGCCGGCGCTCTTTGAATTCGCGCGCGCCCACCCCGGCGTGCTGCTCGATCTGCGCGTGTCCGACGCGCGCATCGACCTCGTGGCGGAGCGCATCGATCTGGCGGTGCGGGTGGGCAAGCCAACCGAGCCGGGCTTTGTCACAAAGGTGCTGGCACGCTCGCCCCAGCGCCTCGTCGCACCGCTGGGTCTGGTGGAGGCGCTCGCTGCGCCCCTCGATGTCGCCGCGGTGGGGCGACTCCCCCGCATCGCGCGCCGGGAGGGGGGGCAGGTCATCGATCTGCCCGATGCGGCGAGACCGCCTGTGATGATCTGTGATGACGTGGAGACGGTGGCGGCGGCGGTGGTGGCGGGTCTGGGCCTCGCGATGCTGCCGGACTGGCTGGCCCAGACCTTGCCGAAGGTGCGGCTACTGGAGCTGCCCTTTCCGGTGATGGAAGGACAGATTGTCGCGGTGCTGCCGGCGGGTCGTCGGCCGCCGCGCCGGGTGCGGGCGCTCCTGGACTTTCTGTCGGGGGCCTTGAGCCCGAGCGCCTCGACGGCGGCGCAACGGGCGGCGGGTGAGCCGGCTCAGTAAATGTCGTCGTCGGTCAGGTGCTCCACCACGGCGTTCCCGGGGACGGAGAAGCGCGCGAAGGCCCCCTCGGCTTCGAGTTCGCAGATTCCGTTCACCGCAAGCCCCTGATCGTTCACCTCCATCCAGAAGGCAGCCGCGCTGCGGGCCGGGAAGGGTCCAGCCTTGCCCAGGCCATCCAGCCGAGCCACCACCACGCATGGAGCGCGCCAATCGAACACCCGCCACTCCACGCCGACGGGCCTGACAACCGTCGACGGTTGTCAGCCAACGTCTGCCGATCAGTACCGCGCGCCGGCCGCCGCCCCGAGGGGCAGGATGGCGTCGAGGCGGGCGAGGTCGGCCTCGCTGAGGGAGACGTCGGCGGCGCCGAGGTTCTCCTCGAAGCGTTCGACGCGGGTGGTGCCGGGGATGGCCACCACATGGGGGCCGCGGGTCAGCACCCAGGCGAGGGCGAGCTGCGCGGCGGTGACGCCCTTCTCGGCGGCCATGGCGCGCACATCGTCGACCAGGGCGAGGTTGCGGGCGAAGTTGTCGCCGGTGAAGCGGGGGTTGCGGCGGCGGAAGTCGTCGGGGGCAAAGTCGTCGGGGCTGCGGATTTGACCGGTCAGGAAGCCGCGGCCGAGCGGCGAGTAGGCGACGAAGGTGATGCCCAACTCGGCGCAGAGGGGGAGCACCTCGGGCTCGGCCTCGCGCGACCAGAGGGACAGCTCGGTCTGCACGGCGCTGATGGGGTGGATGGCGTGGGCGCGGCGAATCTGATCGGGGCTGGCCTCGGAGAGGCCGATGTGGCGCACCTTGCCGGCGGCGACCAGGTCGGCCATGGCGCCGACGGTCTCCTCGATGGGGGTCGCGGGGTCGACGCGGTGCTGGTAGTACAGATCGATCGTCTCCACGCCGAGGCGCTGGAGACTGGCGTCGCAGCAGGCGCGGACATAGTCGGGCCGACCGTTCAGGCCGAGCCAGCCGCCGGACTCGGTGCGCACCACGCCAAACTTGGTGGCCAGCACGGCCTCGTCGCGACGGCCGGCCAGCGCGCGGCCGACGAGGCGCTCGTTGGTGTGGGGGCCGTACATGTCGGCGGTGTCGAGGTGGTTGACGCCGCGATCGAGGGCGTGGTGGATGAGGGCGATGCTGCGGGCCTCGTCGGCGGCGCCGTAGAAGTCCGACATGCCCATGCAGCCGAGGCCGATGGGGGCGAGGTGGGCGGGCAGACGGCCGAGGGGGCGGTGGGGGAGGGTGGTCATGGCGATCCTTGGGTGGGCGGGGCAGGACCCGACCGTAGCCCGTCGCGGCACTTCGTGGCCTTCGCGGCGTGATAGGTGCGGCGGACCCTCTGCTGTGGAGCTGGTGGATGCTGCTGGTGCTCTTCTTCGCCACCCTGACGACCGCGCTGGCCGGTCCGTCTGCGGCACCGTGGACCCCTGCCGAACTGGAGGCCGCCCGCGGCGACTGGACGGTCTATCCGCCCACCGCCTGCCGGCTTCAGTCGCTGCTGGGCGAGCGCTTCGCCGACTACCAGTCGCGGGGCGGCTATTATCCAGTGGATGACAGCGATGGGGGACTGAGCATCGAGGGCCGCACCTGCCCGCAGCCGGGGTGTCACGCGGCCCTGACCTGGATTCACCCCGACGGCGGCATCGTGGTGGCGCTGCTCACCGGGGAGCAGGTGGATCTGTTCACCAACCGGGCGGCCCTGTCGCAGCGCCTGCCGGCGACCGTGGAGGCCTGGGCGGCTTCGAGCGGGGCGGCGAAGCGAGAGTGGAAGACGCGGCAGGCCGCCGAACCGGCGGTTTGCACAGGCCCGCAGATCGAGGCCCGGACCGCGCGCTGGCGAGAGGCCCGGGCCCACCGCGCCTGCGACGCCGAGCTGTCGGTCTTTGGCGGGCCGGCGGTGGTGACCGCCGAGCGGTCGGTCTTTCATGACCGGCCTGATGCGCCCCGCAAGGGCTTTGTGGTGCGCGGCGACCTCGTGTTTACGGCCCCCTCGGCGCTGCCTGGTTGGTCCTGCGCGGCCTTTCCGGGGCCTGGGGCCAAGCGTTCGACGGGGTGGCTGCGCGAAGGGGATCTCCAGGCCGTCTCGCACCTTTGGGAGGACCGGGGGCAGGTGCCGCCACGGTCCACGGCGCCGGGCTGGGTGGGGGCGTCGGCGCAGTTGGGGCCGATGTCGGTGAAGCCGACGGCGGGTGGACTGACCGTGTCGGTGGAGCAGTTCATCGCCGGCCACTTCTGCGGCGTGGAGGCCGAGCTGAAGCCGGCGCGGCCGGGCCTTTGGGTGGGCGAGGGCGAGGGCTGCACGGCGTCGCTGGCGGCCTTTAACAATGGGGCCTTTTTGTGGGCCCACAGCGACTGCGGCGGGGCGCGGGCGAACTGCTCGGGGGCCTTTTCGTTGGACAAGGCCCCGTGAATTGCGTGTAAGCGCGAGGGAGACAGCGACCACGACGTGCTGAGGTGTTGCGCTACGGGGCCGTGAGGTCTCACGCACCGGCAACCGCCCGCAGAGGAGGACAAATGTCGTACATTCTCGACGAGTTTGGGTGGAACAACCTTTGTGTTCAGTGCAGCGGCACCGATGGCGGCGTCCATTCGCCATTTCACCTTCGCGGGACACCCTGCGACGATTTCACGCTCGCCTCTCCTACGAGAGACGAACGGTCGCTGCAAGGGGGGCAGCGCGGCTCAACCTCCACGCTTGCCAGTACAGGCACAACCTGCCTCACGGATGTGAGGCAGGCAGGTTGTCGTCGGCAGCGGCGGCTGCCGACGTTGGCGATGCGCGATTGTCCGGATCACGGGATCGAAGGTTTCTGGCTAGGAAGCGAGTTCTGGTGGGTCCCCTTCGAGACCACTGTGTAGCGAGGGGCAATTCCTCCGGACGGGGAAACCAGCCATCGAAAGGCACCGTAGTTCGCCGGAGAAGGGGCGACCGGGCGCGCGAACTGCACCCTGGAGTCGACCGGGTTTGACAGGGCAGTTACGATAGTCCGCTTTTGAGTATCATTCTCGACTAAGACAGGCCCGCCGAAAGAGAGGCACCTGCGTTTGCGGTCGGCTTCGCCAACCTCACGCATCTCCTCGGTCTGGCCTGCCACCAAAGGGTCCAACTGGTTCGCCGCCCCCTGCCACGAGGTGAAGTACACATTGAAGTGGGCGTAGCGCTGCAGCTTGGCCCATTCGGAGTACGCGAGCGCACCAAAGAAGTCAACCGAGCTGACCTCGCGTCCATTCGGCACGGGATTGAAGAGGGTCGGACTGGGTCCGGGCGATCCATTTGCCACGAAGGGGAGGTTTGCCGGGTAGGGGGCAGCAGCGGTGATTGGAATGGTGGGCCCATTTGGAATTGTCACAGCGTGATCGGGCCCCGGCTCTGCCCCGTTGAAGAGCAGCCATTGTTCTTCACCAACCAAAGTGCCCTCTTCTTCGGCCCGGTTCAAGCCTTCCAGCTTGACGGTGGAGTGAACCAGGGCAACCGGTCTCGAAAGATCCTTGACATCGTACACGAGGAAGATCCCGTCGAGAATGAAGGGAGCTTTGATCTCAACCGGACAGTTTCCTTCAGTCGTCATGCGTCAGTCTCCATTCGGCGCCAAGGGCGCAGTCTCAAGCCACGCCAACATGGCGCGCTCGGAATCTTCAATCGACATCAGCCCCAGGGCGGCGCTTCGAGCCACCCCTGGGAGACGCGAGACCGCGTCTGCGAGGTGGCGAGGCCAGTCCCCCGGAGGAAGGCAGCGAAGGCGAGCCAGCAACCCGAGGACCTCCACGACCACGTCGGGGCGCCCATACTCGAGGGTGGCCTGCAGCAAGGGCAGGGCCGGCTCGCCATCCCCGGCAGCGATGCGCAGCGCACGTGCACAGAGCAGTCCGCCCGATGCGCCGGCTGTGGTGAAGCGGTGAATGGCCCTGTCGACCAGCTGGCGCACCGCCGGAGACCGGCGCCGGTAGGCGATCCGCGCCTCGATCAGCGCCGACACCCCGGCCAAGGCCGGGTTCCCCAGCCCATCCATAACCGCCACCAGCTCCATGTCCGGCTCGGCCAGCGGATCCGTGCGCTCCGCCAGCAGGCGAAGGATCAACTGTCCACGCGCCTCGTGCAGGGGCAGACGCAGAGCCTGGGCCCGTCGCACCAGCTCCGCCGCCAGGGCCCCCGCGGCCGCCGTCTCCGCCCGCTCCAGGCGCGCGTTGGCCGCCCGGAACAGCGGCTCCAAGGCCTCCACCCCCGGCGGGCTGATGCGGGCCGCCTCTTCGGCAAGCGCTGTGGCCTCGGCCAGATCGCCGCGGGCATAGGCCGAGTGGGATGCCCATCCCAAGGCCCGGGCCCGCAGGCCGGGCAGGCCGGTCTGCTCCGCCCAGGCGAGGCCTTCAGCCACAACATGGGCGAAGCGCTCCGGCGCCTGACGAGAGGCCGCCGCGACACGCAGCTCCCGGCGGTAGACCTCCACCCGCGGGTCGTCGAAGGGCCCGATGGAGTCGACCTCATCGAGGGTCGCCACCGCAGTCCCACCCGGGCCACAGGTGAGCAGGCTGAGCCCAGCCCCCGAGAGCCCCCGCCGACGGGCCAGGGCCAGCAGGCGGGCCTGCATCGGCGCCGTGCCCTCCAGCCAGAGGGCGCGCACCAAGATCGGCAGGAGCGCCTCGCCAGACAACAATCCACCGTCGGGCGGCTCGGTGGCGGCC
>JBEIQK010000442.1:0-5476 GCA_040376505.1 Alphaproteobacteria bacterium
GACCCGGCCGGCTGGTCGATCGTCGGCATCACCCACACGGTCTCCAGCCTCGCGGCGGAGCGCGCGCTGGCGGCCTTGCCCTGCTCGCTGGTGGAGCCCTGGGACGCGCTCATCTGCACCTCTTCGGCGGTGAAGGGCGTGGTGGAGGGCCAGCTTGTAGCCGCCGCCGATCTGCTCTCGGCCCGCCTCGGCGCGCCGATCTCCCCGACCCCCTGCGCCCTGCCGGTGATCCCGCTCGGCGTGCATCCCGACGAGTTTGAGACCGAGAGCCCGCCCCAACAGGCCGCGCGGCGTCGCCGTCGGGCCGAGTTGTGCCTCGATGACGACGTCACGGTGGCCCTCTTTGTGGGGCGGCTGGTCTTTCATGCCAAGGCCAATCCCTACCCGCTCTTCACAGCCCTGCAGGCGGCGGCCCAGTCGAGCGGGCGGCGCTTCGCCCTCGTTCTGGCGGGCTGGTCGCCGAATGAGGCGATCCGGGCGGCCTTTGTGGAGGGCGCTCGGGCCCTTTGCCCGCAGGTGCCGGTTCACCTCCTCGATGGCCGCGATCCCGCCGTGCGCCGGGAGGTCTGGGCACTGGGGGATCTGTTCATCTCGCTGGTCGACAACATTCAGGAGACCTTCGGCCTGACGCCGGTGGAGGCGATGGCGGCGGGCCTCCCGGTGATCGTGAGCGACTGGGATGGGTACCGCGAGGCGGTGAACGATGGGGTTGAGGGCTTTTTGATTCCGACGGTGGCGCCGCCGCCCGGCGCCGGCGCCCTGCTCGCCCAACGCCATGTGCTCGGCCTCGATGGCTACGACCGCTACATCGGCGCGGTGGCCCAGTCGGTGTCGGTGGACGCATCGGCGGCGGCGGCGCGCCTCGTCCAGCTGGCGGCGGACCCGGCGCTGCGGCGGCGGATGGGGGCGGCGGGGCGGGCCCGGGTGGCGGCCCACTACGACTGGGCGCGGGTGCTGCGCCGCTACGAGGCCCTGTTTGCCGAGCTCGCCGAGGTGCGGCGCGCGGCTGGATCGCACCGTCGTCGCGCGCACCCGCTCCACGCCGATCCCTTCACCCGCTACGCCGCCTACCCGACCGCCCACCTCGGGCCGGCGACCCGGGTGGTGGCGGCGCCGGGGCTGAGCTTTGTTCAGGTTCGGCAGGTGCTGACGCTGCGGCTGCTGGCCATCGCGCCGGAGCTGCTGCTCGACGAAGGTGCGCAGCGGCGGCTCTGGACTGCCCTGGGCGCGGGCTCCGTGCAGGTCGACCAGCTCCTCCAGACGGTCTGCGGCGCGCCGGATGATCCGGCGGGCCTGCGGACGATCGTTCACCTGAGCAAGGCCGGGCTGGTCGCCTTGGAGGGCGTGGTCGCGGTCCGAGTCTAGCGGATGGCCAGCCCCACGTCGCAGCCGCCGTGGAAGGGCAGGGCGCTGGGCGGGGCCTTGACGCGGCGGGCGGCGCTCCTCGCCGAAGGGAGCCAGTCCGCGCTGGCGCTGGTGGCGACGGCGGCGGCCTCGGCCATCTCCAGAAGGAGCTGGGCGTCGATGTTGTCGTCGGTGTCGCAGGCCTCGTGATAGCAGGCGTCAAAGGGCTGGCGGGCCTCACCGCCAAAGGTCTCCGCCTGGGAGTCGGACTTCTCCTGCTCGGCGCCGCTGAACAGTCCGCCGGCCGGGATGCCGGCCAGGATGAAGGGCCCGTAGTCGGAGCGACCGTCGAAGGCGGTGGGCAGGTAGGGCAGGCTGCGGGCGTCGAAGTGCTCGGTGAAGAGGGCCTCGATCTCGCCGCTGCCATCGGGCGGTTCGTAGCCCTGCAGGCCGGCCGAGGCGTCGCCGTCGTAGACGAAGCGAGCGCCATTGGGGCTGGCGACCATGTCGAAATTCAGGTTGGCGACGTGGCGGGCGAGCTCCGCCTCCGAGAGGGCCGAGACGTAGTGGAAAGAGCCAAGCAGGCCGAGCTCCTCGGCGCCCCAGAAGGCGAAGCGCTGGGTGTGCGCCGGCGTGGGCGCCCCCTCGGCGAGGCGGGCGGCGCTCTGCAGAGCCAGCTCCAGGACCACCGCCGTGCCCGAGCCATTGTCGTTGACGCCCGGCCCGGCGGTGACGCTGTCGAGGTGGGCGCCCGTGACGACGATGCCGTCGCCGCTGCCGGGGAGGTCGACCCAGAGGTTCTCGGTGGGCGCCACCGTGATCTCGGTCAAGGACTCCACGGTGGCGAGGGGCGCCCCGCCCGCGAGGGCCTCACCGACGGCGTAGGTGGCGCTGAGGACGGGGATCCCGACCTCGGGGCTGAGCGTGCCGCTGAACAGATCGCGCCGCCCGGGCTGGCCCTCGTTGAAGATCACGACGGCGACAGCGCCGGCGTCGCGGGCCGCAGCGGCCTTCTCGGTGAAGGTGCATCCGCCGCGCTGGATGAGCGCGATGGCTCCCGCGGGAAAGGTGGTGTAGTCGCTGGCGGTGCAGCCGCTGCTGGTGAGGCCCTCTTCGTCGGGGGCAGGCAGGGTCAGATCGACGGCCACCAGCGGCCCAGAGGCCAGCCCGGGCGGGCTGCCTTGAAAGTAGCCGACGTCGTCTTCGCCGAAGGGGCCGTAGCCTTCCACCTCCAAGCGAGCGGGCCCGAGACCGTCCCAGCGGGTGATGTCAAAGGCCTGGCGCACGGGCGACAGCCCGGCCTCGATCAGGGTGGCCTCGACCCAGTCCAGGGAGGCGCGGTGGCCGTCGCTGGCGGCGGCCCGGGTGTCGGCCGCGGCCTCGCCGATGTCCTGGAGCTGCGCGAGGTGGGCCAGGAGCCGATCGAGGTTCATGCGGGCCTCCAGGCTGGCGGGAGGCGCCGGCTCTCCGCTGTCGATGGCGGTGTCAGGCGCTTCCTCGGGGGCCGCCTTCTCGTCGGCGGGGCCGCCGGAGCAGGCGAGGAGGAGAGCGGGGACCAGCAGGGGGAGGGTGTTGCGCATGGGACGTCCTACCCTGGATCGGAGCCGTTGGTGCGGTCTTTGCCTCGCCGCCGTCGGCCGGACGGATGCGGTGGAGCGCTGTCGCGCAGCGACCGCTGCTCGCAACGGGTGAATGGTGAATCGACCTCAACCCGGTCGGCCAAAACCTGCGCGCTGCCGGCTACTCGTCGAGGTCGGTCGGCGTCGCGATGCCTGCGGCCCTCAGCAAGGCGCGGAGGTGCGCGTTTCGGGCCTGCGCTCGCTCTTTCTCGGCGCGCTCTCGCTCCTTCTCGGCGCGCTCTCGCTCCTTCTCGGCGCGCTCTCGCTCAGTCTCGGCGCGCGCCTCCTCCATGGCGAGTTGCATGCTGCGCTCGACGCGCTCGGCCTCGAGGCGGCCTCGGTAGAGGTCGTTGAGCTGAACATCCTGACGAAAGCTGTGCAGCGTGGACATGGCATGCTCCATGACGGGCGTCTGGATCGGCTTGGGCACCTCGGTCCAGCGCGGCGCTTCGTTGAAGAACCAGAACCAGGCCCCGAGGGGAGTGGCGAGGAGCGCCTCTTTGCTGTGGGCCCAGCGTTGAAGCTGGAGGACGTCGACCTGTGCGTCAGGGTGCAGCAGGGTTCCGTCCGAGACCTCGCGGAAGGCGTAGCGCAGGTGGGCCTTGGCGGAGTCGGGGACGAGGTCCTGGCGGCAGACCCACAGGCTGATGACCGGCTTCAAGAGCTGGTAGGGCTAACCCTGGCGGAGCTGGTCGCCATACAGACGGGCCCAGCCGTAGAGGATGCGCTGGGGCAGCGCGAGATCGACCTTTCTCTGCATCTCGACCTGATACACGCGACCCGCGGTGTCGGTGGCGCGGACGTCGATGATGAGCCCGTGCTGGCCTTTCCAGGTGTGAGGCTGGAAGGGGTTTTGGACCTCGACCCGGACGATGGGCAGGTCGAGCACGGCGGTGAGAAAGCTGCGAAGAACGGGCTCGTTGGCAGGATCGGCGAAGAGCTTGTGGAAGACAACATCCACAGTGGGATCGATTCCAACCGGCTCGGAGAGGCGCAGGTGCATGGCAGGACGATAGCACCGCAGGCCGGCGTCGCGCGATCGACGGCCGGAATTCACCCAAGGCCTGCCCCAGACAGGGAGCCAACCCATGTCACTCTCGATCCCGCCGATCAAGCCTGGAATGCCCCTGCTGGGAAACATCCCGGAGATCGCTCGGTCCGACATCCTCTCCGTCGCGATCGAGGGCCAGCGACAGTTGGGGGATCTCTTCACCCTCCGCCTGCTGGGCCACGAGCTCGTGGTGATGTGCCACCCCGATCACGCCGAGCAGGTGCTGTTCACCCACAAGGATCGCTACATCAAGGGCCAAGGCTACGACGCCTTCCGCTTGCTCGTCGGCCAGGGCCTGATCACCTTGGAGGAAGGCGACACCTGGCGCCGGGCCCGTCGGCTCGCCGCGCCGCCCTTCCTCAAGGCGCGGGTCGGGCGGCACCTCGAAGCGATGCGCGCCGCCGCTGAGGCCGTCGCTGCGCGCTGGGCCGCGCTGCCCGCCGGCACAGAGGTGGACCTGAGTGAGGAGATGGCCCAGTTCGCCATGCGGGTGGTGCTCTCCACCGTGATGCCCCTCCAAGGCGCCGAAGACCTCGGCCGCCTCCATCAGGTGCTGCTGGAAGGGCTGCGCTTCACCAACGAGCGTGGGAACAGCATCCCCTTGCCCCTCTGGCTGCCGACGGCCTCCCATCGGCGCTGGCACAAGAACAAGGCCGAGCTCGACGCCTTCATGCAGCGCGCCGTGGATGCCGCTCGCGGCGACGGGCAAGGGCCCGAGGCCTCCCTTGTGCATGCGATCGTACACGCCACCGACCCCGACGGGGGTCCGCTCAGCGATGAGCAGCTGCGCGACCACATCCTCTCGCTCTTCCTCGCGGGCTATGAGACCTCGGCGCGGGCCCTGGGGTGGGCCTTCTACCTGCTCGCCACCGAGCCCGAGGCCTCGGCGCCGATGATCGCCGAGCTCGACGCGGCCGGGCCCAGGGTCGCCGACCCCTTCGCCCTGGAACAGACCGGCTTTTTTGTACAGGAGCTGCTGCGTCTGTACACGCCAACCTGGGCGGTGGTCCGGCAGGCCGTGGCCGACGACGAGCTGAAGGGCTTTCGCGTGCCCAAAGGCGCCCAGGTGCTGGTGGCCATCCACCAGATCCACCGCCACCCCGACTTCTGGCCCGAGCCGCTCGCCTTTCGGCCCCAGCGCTTCGCCAGCCCGCTGCCCGAGCACCGGGGCGCCTACATCCCCTTCAGCGCCGGCAGCCGCGTCTGCCTGGGCAATCACTTCGCGCTGCTGGAGATGGCCACGGCCCTGGCGGTGTTGGCGCCGCGGTTCTCCTTTCAGGCCGACACCCGCGATCCGGTGGGCGTGCGGGCCGAGGTCCTCCTCCAGCCAACCCGGCCCCTGCGGGTGACGATCTCGCCGCGGGAATCTCCGGCCGCTCGCCAGACGCCGGTGTAAGGGAGCGCTCCTCTCGCCGTTTGGCCGCCGATGTTGCTCTCTCTGCTCAGCCTTGTCGCCCTCGCC
>JBEIQK010000193.1:0-9421 GCA_040376505.1 Alphaproteobacteria bacterium
CATGGACAGCGTCAAGCGCCAGCTCTGCGTCTAACCGCGCGATTTTCCTGACGAAACCCAGGTACGTTTAACCCGGCATCCGGTTCCCAAGTCCACCGCTCACGCAGTGGCGCCGTCTGCCAAAAAACATTCCGAACATGCCACGTTCGAACAACGCAGTGGCCTCGAGGGCACGCCGCAAAAAGGTCCTCAAGCTCGCAAAAGGGTACTACGGTGCCGCGAAAAATGTCTGGACGGTCGCGAAGAACGCCGTCGAAAAAGGCCTCAAGTACGCCTACATCGGCCGCAAGCAGAAGAAGCGGCAGTTCCGCGCGCTGTGGATTGTCCGCCTCTCGGCGGCCCTGATGCCCACGGGGCTCTCCTACAGCCGGTTCATCCATGGCCTGACCAAGGCCAAGATCAGCCTCAACCGCAAGCAGCTCTCTGAGATGGCGCAGCACGACACCGCGTCCTTCGCGGCGGTCGTCAACGCCGCCCGTCAGGCGCTCGCGCAGTGAGGTCTGGCCTGCTCCTCGCGCTGTGCGCCCTCCTCGCCTGTAACAAGGGCGACGAGATCAGCTTTGCGCAGTTCAACGCAACCTCCGACACTGTCCTGGTGGAGGTGGGGGCGCCCGAGGAGCTGCCTGCAGTGGAGGGTGACCTCCACTCCAGCACCGGCGAGGTCGTGGTCGGCCTGGTGGAGGTCAGCCCCGGCGGCGGCCCCATCGGCACCGTCTACGACATCGTCGTGGTGGTCGACAACGAAAACGAAAACGACGTCGATCGGGTGAGCGTGCAAGCGCGCTCGCCCGGTCGTGGCGCCGATGAGTATGACCTCACCCAGGACAGCGCGGACGAGGGCTACTACAAGCTCCGACTCGTCTCCGTGGGCGAAGAGGGCGAGCAGCGCTCCGACGAGCTCACCGTTCGGCTGTGGTCGGAGAAGGTGACTGAGGAGTCGAGCTCAAGCGAGGAATGATGGCCGACGACGACGCGCCAAACCTGAATCGCGCTCTGCTCATCGACATGTTGATGAAGCGGATGGGCTGGAACCGCACCGAGGCCGATCAGGCGCTCCAGGATGTGCTGGGCATCATGACCCGCGCGATCCTGGCCGGCGACAAGGTCAAGGTGCCGGGCTTTGGGGTGCTCATCGTGTCGTCCAAACGCGCTCGCATGGGCCGCAACCCTGCCACCGGCGAGTCCATGATGCTGCCGGCCCGGCGGGTGCTCACCTTCAAGCCCTCGGCGGTGCTTCGCGCGCGGGTGAATGGTCGATAGGCTTCACCCGGAGAGGGAGTCACATGGCGGATGAACGCAAACCCCTCGCGGGGGCCGATGACAACAGCGCCGGAAAAGGCGTCTCCCGCTTTCGGCGTGGGGGCGACACGGCCGCGCGCATGTCGATCGCCGCCGCCGCGGCCCGCGCGGCCGGCGATGATCGGCCGCCACCGGTGGTGGAAGAGCCCCCGCCCGCCCTCGAAGAGGGTGAGGAGATCATCGACGACGCCCAGATCGACGCGGGCGGCGAAAAGATCTACTTCCGCATCGGCGAGGTGGCCCAACTCGTGGGGGTCGACGCCCACGTGCTCCGCTACTGGGAGAGCGAGTTTCGCATGAAGCCGCAGCGCTCCGTCTCGGGGCAGCGGCTCTACAAAAAGCAGGATCTGTCGAAGTTCCTGCGCATCAAGACCCTGCTCCATGACGAGGGCTACACCATCGCCGGCGCCCGTAAGGTGCTGATGGGCGGCGTGGCCACCGGCGCGGCGACAGCGGACGTGGGCCGCATCCGCGATGCGCTCACCCGCATCGAGGCCCTGCGCCGGCGTATCCGCGCCATTCGCGACGACATGGAGCTGTGAGTGATCGCCTCCGGTCGGCGCCTCCAGAAAATCTGCGGAGGTCGCTTGACGGAGGGAGCCTGGCCCCATAAATAGGGCGGGCAGTCGGGGCGTAGCGCAGCCTGGTAGCGCACCAGCTTGGGGTGCTGGGGGTCGCACGTTCAAATCGTGTCGCCCCGATTCTTTACTGTGGCCGGTTGAAAGCTACCTTTCAACCGGCCTTTTCCTTTTGGGTTCGGGGATTTTCGGGTGCCGGCGCCTGTGGCAGCATGACGCCATGCTTCCGCTCCTCTGCCTGTTCCCTTTGGCGATCGCCGCCGCACCGACGGTCTCCGATCTCGATGCCCTGCGCCTCGCCGTCGCCGACGCCCAACCCGGCGACGTGATCACCCTGAGCCCCGGCACCTACGTCCTCAACCAGACCCTCTCCCTGCAGGCCCCTGGCCAGGCCGAAGCGCCCATCCGCTTGATCGCCGAGGGCGCCACCCTGGAGAGCGCGGTGGTGGAGGCCATCAAGGTGAGCGGCCCGCACTGGCAGATCGAGGGGCTGCGCCTCGTCGGCGTCTGCGAGCGCGACGACGACTGCGAGCACGCCATCCACGTGGTCGGCGCCGCCGATGGCTTCACGCTGCGCGGCAGCACCCTGGTTGACTTCAACGCCCAGATCAAGGGCAACGGAGAAGAGGTCGACGGGGTGCGGGTCTGGCCCGATGATGTGGTGATCGAGGGCAACGACCTCTACGACACCCGCCCCCGACAGACGGCCAACCCGGTCACCAAGATCGACGTGGTGGGCGGCCAGCGCTGGCGGGTGGAGGCCAACCGCATCGCCGACTTCGAGAAGGCGCTTGGCGACACGGTCTCCTACGCCGCCTTCTTCAAGGGCAACTCCAAAGACGGCCGCTTTCTGCGCAACCTCGTGCGCTGCGCCCAGACCTTCGAGGGCGGCGCCCGCGTCGGCCTCTCCCTCGGTGGCGGCGGCACCAGCCCCGACAGCATCTGCGAAGACGGCACCTGCACCCCCGAGCACCAGCGCGGCCGCATCGAGAACAACCTGATCGTCGGCTGCAGCGACGTTGGCGTCTACCTCAACAAGGCTGCCGACAGCCTCATCCTCACCAACACCCTGTACGCCACCAGCGGCATTGACGTGCGCTTTGAGGCGAGCAGCGCCACGCTCATCGGCAACGTGATGGACGGCCGCATCCGGGAGCGCGACGGCGGCACGGCCACCCTGGGCACCAACTGGACCGAGCTCGATCTCACCACCGTCTTTGTCGACCCGGCGGGGATGGACTTCGCGTTGGCCTCGGATCCGGGCCTCGTCGACGCCCTGACCCCAGTGGAGGGCCTGGAGCGGGACTTCTGTGGGTCTGCGCGCGACGACGCCCCCGACGGCGGTGCCTTCGAATACGGGGCCGGCGCGCTCTGCGACGCCACGCGGGCCCATCCCGACGGGAGTGAGCCGGAGGGGGAGGGCGGCGACACCGACGCGGTCGACACCGCTGGGGACAGCATCTCCGCGGAGGGCGGCGGCAAAGAAGGCGGCTGTGGCTGCGCCTCGGGAGGGATGGGCGCGGGCTGGCTTCTGGCGGCCGTGCTGGCGGGCGCCCGGCGGAGGGCCCCGAGGGCGCGACGTGGCTGAGCCCGAGGCGACGGGAGACCTGCGCTGCGAGGGGTGGGTCCCCCCCAGAGATGCGGCAGGCCCGGGAGGTAGGGCTGCAATCCCCCGCACAAAACCAGCCCCTCCGCCTCCCCGAGCTCGGGGTTTGGTGTCATCACAGTTCAAGCCTGTGATCACGCTGTCGCCATCGGCATCATTGAGGACAGCCCCCGCCCTCGAGGCGGTGGTTCTGCGCGGGCCGGCGGGGGCCGATGCGGATAGTCCGGGCGGCCTCAGCGGAGCCCCCTTGTCTACACACCCATGCGCTCTTTGCGGCGCTGTCGACGATCTCGTCGCCTACACCCCGTTTGGAGCCCCGCCAGAGGCCGGCACCCTGCTCGCCTGCGGGCGCTGTCACGGCCAGCTCGCGCCGGGCGCGGCCCTCGATCCCGGCCACTGGCGCTGCCTGCAGGAGTCGGCCTGGTCGACCGAGCCGGCGGTGCAAGGGCTGGCCTTTCGCCTCCTCGGCCGCCTGGGCGAGCCCTGGGCCGCCGACCTGCGCGATCAGCTCTGGCTGGAGCCCGAAGTGCGGGCCTGGGCCGAGGCGCCCGAGGAGGCCCCGGCGACCCAGGACGCCATGCGGGTGGTGGACTGCAATGGCGCCCTGCTCCAGGATGGCGATGCCGTCACGCTGATCAAGGATCTCGACGTGAAGGGCGGCGGCTTTGTGGCCAAGCGCGGCACCCTGGTGAAAGGCATTCGTCTCGGCGACGATCCCACCCATGTCGAAGGCAAGGTGAACGGAACCGCCATCTACCTGAAGACCGCCTTCTTGAAGAAGGCCTGAGGTCCCGGCGCGGAGCGGATCACCGGCGAATTCGGCGCCGATGCTCGACGAAGGGGATGAAGTCCACTGCCAGCGCCGGAGAGCCCGCCTGTCGGCCTCCGCCCACGTCGAGGGGCCGTCCCGATGGTGTACACTCCGCCCGGAGAAGGCGGGGGCGCCTGCCCTCTGGGGTGGCCAGCGCCGGCGCGGAAAGCCTCAGCCCCCAGACAGATCTACAAAGGGCTGGCTCGGGTGGGTGGCCACGAGGCTCGGCCGCCCCTCGTGGGCCGCCAGGAAGGCGGCGAAGGCCGGCACCGACGCGACGGGGCGCACGCTGCGAAAGCGCATCCAGTCGAGCACGCAGAAGAGGGTGAGCTCTGCCACGCCGAAGCCACCGTCTTCGCGGAAGGAGCGGAAGACGGGGCCCCGCAGCTCGCCCGCCAGCCAGTCCAGGGCCGCGTCGACCCGGGCCTCCTGCTTGACCATGTAGGGGATCGCGCCGATGTCGACGCCGTCGCGGCGCAGGTAGAACACGGCGATGGCCGACTCCAAGGCGCCCAGCGTGGCGTGGGTGCGGTTGGAGGTGGCCGGATCACCGGTCTCGGCGGCGAAGGGCCCGGAGCCGTGGCGGGCAATCAGGTGGCCGAGGATCGCCGCAGAGTCCCACTGCACCGCGCCGTCGTCGTAGACCACGGTGGGGACCTTCCAGAGCGGGGTGGTGGCGCGAAGGCGCGCCTGGCCGGCGTCGGTGAAGACGTCGACGGCGGTGTAGGGCAGGCCCAACTCAGCGCAATAGACCCGCAGGCGACGAACGAAGGGCGAGGTGGGGCTTCCGAAGAGCAACATGATGGCACCGTGTCAGGGGTTGGCGAGAGCGGCCGTTCGAAGGCTGAAGCGCGCGTCGATGAGATCCGATAACAGGGGCGGAGGCGCGAATGTACGGACTGGTCAATCGGGGTGTGCAGCAGCTGGTGGAGAGCCAGTTCGGAGCGGCGGCGTGGGTCGAGATCTGCACCGAGGCGGGGGTCAACCCGGCTGGCTTCGTGGCGATGGAGAGCTATGACGACGCGGTCACCTACCGCCTCGTGGGGGCGCTCTGCGCCCACACCGGCCTGACGGCGGCCGAGGCCTTGGAGACCTATGGAGCCTACTGGGTCCGCTACACGGCCACCCAGGGATATGGGCCGCTGATGAGCTCGGCGGGGCGCACCTTGCCGGAGTTCCTCTCCAACCTGGACGCCATGCACAGCCGGATGAGCGCCACCTTCCCCGATTTTCAGCCTCCCTCCTTTCAGGTGGAGGTGGTGGGGCCCAATCTGCTGCGGCTGCACTACTGGACCCACCGCGAGGGCCTCGCGCCGATGGTGGTCGGGCTCGTGAAGGGGCTGGCGGAGCGCTTTGGCACGACGGTGGAGATCACCATGGACCGGCGCCGCGAGGACGGCGCGGATCACGACGAATTTTTGATCCACCATGGGGGATGAGCGCGTCGCGGCGCTGCTGCGGGAGCTCTTCCCGCTCGGCTTCTGCGTGGATCGGAGCCTGCGCTTTGTTCATGTGGGCGCCGCCTTGGCGGCGCTGCTGCCCGAGGCGGTCCCGGGGGCCTTGCTCACCGAGGCCTTCACCCTGACGCGGCCGCGGGTGGCGCTGTCGGCCGAGGCCCTCGATCGGCTCCACAACGTCACCCTGCTGCTGCGGGCGCGGCGGGGGTCGCTGATCTGGCGGGGGCAGCGTACGCTGGACGGCGACTGGATTCACTTTGCCGGTGGGCCCCAGGTCTCCTCCTTTGAGGAATTGGAGGGGGCGGGGCTGGCGATGCAGCACTTCCCGCCGCACGACGCGCGACTGGATCTGCTGGTGCTGATCGCGGCCCGCGACGCGGCCCTCGCCGACGCCCGGGCCCTGGCGGCGCAGCTCGAAGCGCAGAACGCCGATGTGACGGCCCGCTCCGACGCGCTGCAGAGCGAGTTCCTGCGCCAGGAGCAGGTCGCCAGCCTGGGGCGCCTCGTCGCCGGCATCGCCCACGAGGTCAATACGCCGCTGGGCATCGGGGTCACCGGCACCTCCCTGGCCCAGGAGGTGCTGGGGGGTCTGACCGAGCAGCTCAAGGGGGGGCAGCTGCGGCGACAGGAGCTCGAACGGAGCCTGCTGCGGCTCGAACAGTCTCTCGACCTGACGGCGCGCAACCTCGCGCGAGCCGCCGAGCTGATGCAGCAATTCAAGCAGGTCGCGGTGGACCAGTCGAGCGCTGCCCTGCGCGAGGTGGTGCTCCACGACTACATTCAAAAGGTGATCGACAGCCTGCGACCGCTGCTTCGAGGGCGGGCGATTGAGACTGAGGTGCGCTGGGATGCGCCGCTGACGGCGCTGCTGGCCCCAGGCGCGCTGGCGCAGATCGTGACCAACCTGCTCCAGAACGCGGTGCTGCACGCATTCCCCGAAGGGCGCGGCGGGCGGGTGACCTTCGTCGTGCGATCGGTAGACGCCGAGCGAGCGGAGGTCCTGTGTGAGGACAACGGCGTGGGCATGGGGGCCGACGTGCTCCTGCGCGCCTTTGAGCCCTTCTACACCACCCGCCGCGGCGAGGGTGGCAGCGGGCTCGGTCTGTTTGTGATGCGGAACCTGGCGATTGACACGCTCGGCGGCGACATCCGGGCCAGCTCGACGGTGGGGGAGGGGAGCCGCTTCGTGCTCTCCTTCCCCCTCCGTCCCCCGGCGCCTAGGGACAGGTAAACGAGCTCCAGGTGTCGCTGTTGTTGGCTTCGTCGCACTCCACGATGGCGCCAGCAGTGTCAACGGCGACGGAGAGCCCACTGGTGCCCACGCTGGTGCGGGGGACGCTGAAGGTCAGCGGCGCCTGGCGCTCGCCGGGGTCGACCGGCTCGGTGGTGCTGAGGGTCTGGATCAGCGTGGTGCTGGTGCCCGACAGGCCATAGACAGAGACCGCGACGCCCGGGGGCGCAAAGACGGTGCCGACGTTCTGCAGGGCGACGTAGACCTCGAGGTGGGTGTCGCTGCAGTCCTCGCAGACGCCCACGATGTAGGGCTCGAGGTCGGCGGCGCCGTCGGGCAGGGCCGACCAGCTCTCCTGGGTGCGGGTGCGGCCGCCCGAGCTGGCGGCGGTGGGGATGGACAGATCATCCTCACACTGGGCGGGGTCGTAGGCGGACTGGTTGAAAGTCAGTCGCGCGCTGGCCCAGACACCGGTGGTCTCTTCCAGCACCCGGATGCCATTCCAGCCCGCGATGGTGTAGTCGTTGGACGAGAGGATGATGTTGGCGTGACCGTCGCGATCGATGTCGGCCACCAGGGGGAACTCGCGCAGGGTGCCGTTGGCGTGGCTGGTGTTGCTGTAGAGCGACGCGCCCGTGGACCCGTTCCAGACGAAGAGCGTCTGCTGGTCGGCGTAGAGCACCTCTGCGTCGCCGTCGCCGTCGAAGTCGAAGGCCGAGGCGCCGGTGGTCTTGCTGGAATTGTCGACGGTGGCGTTTCTCCACTTGAGGGTGCCGGCGGTCTCCACCATCGTGAAATACGCGGCGCCGGCCACGCCGATCTCGTTGTAGCCATCACCGTCAAAGTCGGCGACCACCGGCGGGCCGTTGCCGTCGGACAAGGAATACGACCAGAGGAAGGTGCCGTTGTGATCGATCAGATCGAGGCGGTCGTGGGTGGCGTCGGAGTTGACCACCTCCAGGTAGGGGTCGCTGTCGAAGTTGCCGACGGCGGGGTAGCCAGAGGTGCGGGTGCTCGTCCACTTGGCGGTGCCGTCCATGGCGCAGACGGTGTTGCCGGTGACGACCTCCATCGTGCCGTCGAGATCGATGTCAGCGACGACGGGCGGCGCGTCGGTTGTGGCGCCGGCGCAGGTGCCAAGCAGGGTCCCGGTGGAGCTGACGATGTACCCCGCGACGATCACCTCGGCCTGGCCGTCTCCATTCATGTCAGCGATGGTGGGGTAGGCGTAAACAGAGGCGGCGACGCTGGTGTTGACCCACTTGAGGGTGCCGGTGTTGCTCAGCAAGACCAGATCGCCGCTGGACGTGACGGTGGCGATCTCGGGCGTGCCATCGCCGTCCACGTCGCCCATGGCGACGCCGCCCGCGCCGGCGGGGTAGTATTTCTTGGTGCCGGAGGTCATGAGATAGACAGAGAAGAGCAGGGTGCCATCGTCGCCCGAGAAGGCGCGCAGGTAGCCGGCGTTGGCGTAGGTGACGCTGGAGGTGTAGGCGAAGAAGTTGGCGACGACATCGGGGGTGTCTTCGTCGGTGATGAGCCCGTCGCCGTCATCGTCGGTGAGGTTGCCCACTACTGGGGCGACCATCGGGTATTTGTACGAAGCCCCCGAGGCGAAGGTGGCGCCGTCGGTCGTCCACAGGGTGCTGACCGACCAACCGCTGGTGGAGTAGGCGTAGTCGCAGGTGGCGTCGTAGGAGATCGTGACCTCGCCGGGCAGGCCGTCGCAGGGGTCCGGGTCGACCGATCCATCACAGTCGTAGTCGACGCCGTCGTACCAGGTCTCCGGCGCCCCGGGGTAAACATCGGCGTTGGTGTCGTCGCAGTCGGTGTCATCGGAGAGGTAGCCGCTGGGCGCGAGGCAGGAGACGGCCGATATGGACGGATCGCCAAAGGTGTCGAGGTCGGCGTCGGGGTGCCAGGTGGGCGCCCCAGACACGGCCGGGTCGGCGTCGTCGGTGAGGCTGTCGCAGTCGTCGTCGACGCTGTTGCAGACCTCGGTGGCCGCGGGGTTGACGGCGGCGGCGCTGTCGTTGCAGTCCCCGCCCACGGCGACATAGCCGGTGGGCCGGTCGCAGGTGCGGGCGGTGGCGGCGCTGCTGCCATAGGTGTCGGCGTCGGTGTCGCGGTACCAGGTGCTGGCCGTGGTGGCGTCGAGGCTGCTGTCGGCGTCGTCGATCAGCGTGTCGCAGTCGTTGTCGAGGTCGTCACAGATCTCGGAGGCGGCAGGGTTGATGTCGAGGTCGTTGTCGTTGCAGTCGCTGGCGTTGCCGACGTAGCCGGTGGGGGCGAGGCAGGCCATCACGTCGTCGAGGGGGTCGCCATAGCTGTCGGCGTCGTCGTCTTCGTAGAAGATGGAGCCAGTTGACGTGTCGAGGTCGGGGTCGACATCGTCGGTGTATCCATCACAGTCGTCGTCGAGGCTGTTGCAGACCTCGG
>JBEIQK010000189.1:0-9474 GCA_040376505.1 Alphaproteobacteria bacterium
AGCAACCTCGCCGGCCCCGACTGGGACAACGACGCCAATTGGGACGCCCGAGACAATTACTGGAGCCTCGCCTTCGCCGACGTGACCGGCGACGGGATGGAGGATCTGTTTGGTCGCGCGCCCGAGGGCTTCTCGGTGGCGCCGGCCAACGGCAGCGGCTTCGACGCCGTGGTCACCGCCAGCACCGGCACCGACGCGGCGGGCTGGAACGGCGGCGACAACTGGCCCACCGTTCACATTGGCGGCCCCCACAGCCCCGGCTGCGCCGACGCCGACGCCGACTTCACCTGCGACGACGCCGACGCCTGCCCCACCGATCCCAATAAGACCGAGCCTGGCCTCTGCGGCTGCTTCGCCCTCGACATCGACAGCGACGGCGACAGCCTCTGCGACGTCGACGATGGCTGCCCCGACGACGCCTACAAGAGCGAGCCCGGCGACTGCGGCTGCGGCCAACCCGAAGACGACTCGGATGACGACGGCCTCGCCGACTGTATCGATCCGCCCACCCCCGAAGGCGACTCGGCCACCGAGGACCCCGCAGAGGAGGCCACCGACAGCGCCGGCGTCTTGGAGGTGCGCAGCTCCGGCGGCGGCAAGCAGCCCGGCGGCTGCTCCACCCTGGGCGAGCACGCGGCGGGTGCAACCGCCTTGCTCCTTGCATGGCTCTTGCCACGCAGACGCCACAATGCGCCGAGGCCCAAGCTATGATGCCCACCATGCCGACCCGCGCGCTCGCCCTCCTCCTGCTCGCCGCCTGCACCTCCGGGGGCTCGCTCTCGCTCTCCGACAAGGATGACGTCGAGGACGACCCCGACGGCCCCACCGGCCCGCCCACCACCTGGTACCGCGACGCCGACGAGGACGGCTTTGGCGTCGATGACGACACCTTGGAGAAGGTGGGGGCGCCCCCCGGCTATGTCGCAGAGGGCGGCGACTGCGACGACGGCGACCCGCGCATCTCGCCGCGCGCCGAGGAGGCCTGCAACGGCGACGACGACAACTGCGATGGCGAGACCGACGAGGGCTTTGACAAGGACGGCGACGGCTTTCGCAACGAGGGCTGCCCCAGCGGCGACGACTGCGACGACGACGACGCGTCGATCCACCCGGGGGCTGCCGATGTGTGCGAGGACGGCGCAGATCAGGACTGCGACGGCGCCGACGAGGCCTGCGCCGATCCCGAAGGGCCAGTCAGCCTGGAGGACGCCACCGCCAAGCTCTGGAGCACCGAGCGGGCCAGCGACCTGGGCCGCCACATGGACGTCGGCGACATCGACGGCGACGGCAACACCGACGTGCTTGTGGGCGCCATGTGGGCCAGCAGCTACCGCGGCTCGGCCTGGGTGCTGCCTGGTCCGATCGGCGAGAGCGGCCCCATCGCCGATGTGGCCGTCAAGCTCACCGGCAGCCCCGGCACCTACGAGGGCGGCCGCACCACCGCCATCTTTGACATCAACGACGACGGCTACGACGACGTCCTGCTCGGGGGGCCCGACTCCACCAGCTACGACGCCGTGATCTTCTTTGGCCCCATCACCGAAGACGCCCCCTTCGACAACGCCGACATCCTCACCTACTGCGAAGGCACCGTGGAGTGTGGTCACGGCGGCGACCTCGCCGACGTCGACGGCGACGGCATCGGCGACGCGGTCATCGCGGCGGGCGAGGCGCGCACCGGCGGCTACGAGTCGGGCTCCGTCTATGTGCGCCATGGCCCCCTCAGCGCCGGCACCTTCGACCTCCAGGAGGAATTCGACGCCGAGATCATCGGCTCGGAGGCGAATATGGAGAGCGGCCGGGTGACCGCGGCCGGCGGCGACCTCAACGGCGACGGCGTAGGCGACATCCTCATCACCGCCACCTACGACAACGAGGGCGCGCCCGGCGCTGGGGCGGTCTATGTGATGTATGGGCCCGTCACTGGCGCCATCAAGCTGGGGCTCGAAGAGGATGGCAAGCTCACGGGGGCGGCCTCCTACGACTACGTCGGCGAGGGCCTCACCATGGGCGACGTCGACGGGGATGGCCTCAGCGACGTGCTGGCCGGGGCCATCGCCGCGAGTCGGGCCGACGGCCAGGCCTATGTGATGCGCGGGCCCGCCAGCGGCACCCAGAGCTTCGCCGACGCCGACCTCACCCTGCAGGGCGTCGACACCGAGGGGCTCGGTCTGTCCATCACGGTGGGCGACTACGACGCCGACGGCACCGGCGACATCTTCGTGGGCGCCTACTCCAACGCCGCGGCCGGCTATGGCGCGGGCGCCGCCTACCTCTTCCTCGGGGCGCCAACCGGCACCGTCACCAGCGAAGAGGCCAGCCACATCTACTTCGGCGAGGCGCGCGGCGACGCCGCCGGGGCCGGGGTGGGCATGGGCGACCTCAACAGCGATGGCACCCTCGACCTGCTCGTAGGCGCCATCACCGAGTCCACTGGCGGCGCCCAGGCCGGCGCCCTCTACTTCCTGGCGAACCCCTGATGCACCTCCGGCTTGCGGCGCTGCCGCTCCTCTTCGCCTGCTCGGGCAAGTCCACCGACGGCGAGGGCCCCGTCGACACGTCGGTAGAGCCGACCGACGACACCAGCCCCCCCGACGACACCGACACGCCCGATGACACCGCCGACAGCGGTGACACCGGCGACACCGGCGAGGTCGGTTGGGACACCCACGACTGGTCGCACTGTGAGGGCCAGGAGGCCGCCGCGGGTGACTACCGCGGAGCGGTCACCCTCACGGCCAACGCCGTCTACTGCAGCGCCTGGAACGAGGAGCGCACCCTCGAAGAGGAGCTGGCGGTGAAGTCGATGCTGCGCCTGCAGCCGGGCACGCTGGCGGTGCCGATCGACGAGGGCAGCTTCCCGCTGGAGCTGCCGGTCTGCACGCTCTTTGGCGTGGGCCTCCCCGGCCCGAGCCTCGGCGGCGTGGGCAGCACCGAGGTCAGCCTGTCGGAGGCCGGCGGCCAGCGCTACACCAGCCTGATCGGCAGCCAGCCGCTGGGCGCAGGGGACTGGGACCTCTTTCACACCCTGCTGCTCACCGGGGCCGAGGGCGCCGATCCCGACCCGCTCACCCTCGACGGCGGGCTGCGCGACGTGGAGACCGGCGGCGGCGTGGCCCTCACCCTGGTGCCGGCCGGCGTCGAGACCTACGAGCTGTCGGCCCACAGCTACGGGGCCTGCGTCGACGAGACCTGGGTGCGCAACCTGCACACCATCACCTTCGAGGGTGGCTCGGTGGCGCTCACCTTGAACCTGGGCGACAACATCACCAACACGGCCCCGGGCAGCTTTTCGTTGGCGGTGGGCACCCTCGATGGCGTCGACTTCGAGGTCACCGAGTTCTTCCAGCTCATCTACCGGCCCGGGCACCACCACTTCAGCCGGCACTTCGCCCTGCTCTTCGACGCCCCCATCGGCGAGGCCTGCGGGCTGCGCGTAGAGGAGGTCGACGCCTACGCCGAAGAGCCCACCGCCATCGTCAGCCTCACCGACTGCGCGCTGGGCGTGCTCTCCACCCGCGAGACCCTGTCGCAGGCCTTCGAGTAGGGGCCTCAGGCCCCGTCGAGGAAGCGCTCCAGCGGCATCGTGCAAAAGCCGAGCGTGCTCGCCGACGACCACTCGATGCGAAAGACGTCGAGGCCGCGCACGCTGGCGCCGGTGTCGAGGGAGTAGCCGCAGCCGGTGTAGCCGGGCCGGTGGCCGCGGAGCGCGCGCTGCTGCCGATCTTCGCAGATGGGCACGCCGGAGACGGTGACGCCCTCCTGGCCGTCGATCGGGCGACAGAGCCACTCCTTCTTCACGTCGAAGATGGTGATCTTGTAGCGGTCATCGGCGTCGACGGTGTCTTTGCGGCCCACCATGCCCACGGCGTGCAGCACCTTGTCGGGCTCCTTGCCTTTGGCGTGAATCCAGGCCCGCAGGTCGGAGACGCGCACCACCTCCAGCCAGGTGTTGGCGCCGGCGTCGTCGTTCAAGGGGGAGATCCAGGCGACCTGGGTGACGTCGGGCAGGGGGTCGACGGGCTCGCAGGCAAAGGCGGGGGCGAGCAGGGCGAGGAGGGAGAGCACGGCGGGCCTCGCGAGGCGGGAGGGTTCAGGAGGTGGCGCCACCGCGGGCGAGGACGTAGTGGACGAGCTGCTTGTTGGCCGGGCTGCCCACCACTGTGATGGGGGGCTGGGGGGCCTGGTTCTTCCAGAAACGGCGCCGCAGCGCCATCAGCCGCTTGTTGCTGGCTTCGGCCAGGGTCTCGTGGACCTTGTCTTCTTCTTGCATGCGCACCAGGGTCTCCCAGGTCTCCACCATCAGCTCGGGGGTCAGGGTCAACATCTGGCTCACGATGAAGAGGTCGACGGTGGCCTTGCTGGCGAGGTCGAGCTGCTGCTCGACGGCGTAGCGGCCGCGCACCGCCTTCATCTCCATGTCGTCTGAGCAGATGACGCCGCTGTAGCCGAGCTTCTCGCGCAGGATGCCGTGCAGGATGCGCCGCGACAGGGTGGCGGGGTTCTCTTCGTCCCAGGCCGGAAAGACGACGTGGGCGCTCATCACCATGCCCACCTCGGCCTCGATGGCGGCGCGAAAGGGCACCAGCTCGCAGCGCTCGAGGTCGGGGCCCTCCTTCTCCACCACCGGCAGGGTGAGGTGGGAGTCGGTGTGGGTGTCGCCGTGGCCGGGGAAGTGCTTGGCGGTGGCGATGAGCCCGGTGCTCTGCATGGCCCGGGTGAAGGCGGCGACCTGGCGGGCGGCGGCGGCGGGATCGGCCGAGAAGGCGCGGTCGCCGATGACCGGGTTTTTGGGGTTGCTGTCGACGTCGGCCACGGGGGCGAAGTCAAGGTTGAAGCCCATCGCCCGCAGCTCTTCGGAGAGGGCCACCGCCACCTTCTCGGTGGTGGGCAGGTGGTTCATGTTGCCGAGCGTGCGCATCGCCGGCCAGGGGGTGGCCTTGATGCGAAGCACCCGGCCGCCTTCTTGATCGACGCTGAGCAGGGGCGGCAAGGCGGGGGGCAGCAGGCTGTGCAGCTCGCGGTTGAGCTCGCGGACCTGCGCGGGCTCCTCGATGTTGCGGCCAAAGAGGATGAAGCCGGCCGGCCGCGCCTCGCCGATGAAGCGGCGCATGGCCAGATCGGGGCTGTGGCCGCCGAAGCCGACGATCAGGCGCTGTCCAGCGCGGCGCTTGCGCTCGGCGAGGGAGGTCATCTCGCCGGTGGCGGGGGCGGGCCTCATGGGTGGACCCCTTCGGTGGCGGGGGGATGCTGCGCCAGCTCGATCAACACGCCGTCGAAGCCCTTGGGGTGCAGGAAGATCACCTGCGTGCCGTGGGCGCCGGGGGTGGGGGCCTCGGTGGTGAAGCGGTAGCCGAGGCCGCGCAGCCGGGCGACGTCGGCCTCGATGTCATCGGTCTCAAAGCAGAGGTGGTGCAGCCCGCCGCCGCGCTTCTCGAGGAAGGTGGCGATGGCGCCCTGGCCGCCCAGGGGGTGAACCAGCTCGATGCGGGTGCCCTCCACCGGCAAGAAGGCCGTGGTGGTGCGGGCCGAGGGCACGTCTTCCTGGCTGGTGAGGGTGAGCCCGAGGTCGTCGCAGAAGCGGCGGAGGGCCGTCGACAGGTCGGGCACGGCGATGGCGATGTGGTCGAGGCGGGTGATCATGGCGCCCTGTTATCGCGGCGTCGCGGCGGCGTCGGCGCGGCGCGGACATGCTTCGCCCGCTGTGCTACGCAGGCGCTTCACCCTGGAGAAGTCCATGTCCACCGCCCTCACGCGCTACCAGTCCACCTACGTCGCCAAGCAGGCCTTGTTCTCGCTCTTTGGCAACACCTTCCGGCTCTTCAACGCCGACGGCAGCCTCGGCTTCTACGTGAAGAAGAAGGCGTTCAAGCTCAAAGAAGACATCATCATCTACGCCGACGAGGGCGAAAAGGAGCCCATGTTGCGCATCAAGGCGCGCAGCATCATGGACATCAGCGCGACCTACGACATCACCGACGCCGTCACCGGCGAGAGCCTGGGCGCCATGCGCCGCAAGGGGCTCAAGAGCATCCTGCGCGACGAGTGGTCGGTGCTGGGGGCCGGCGACGCCGAGGTGGGCACCCTGATTGAGGACTCGGGCTTCCTGTCGCTGCTGCGGCGCTTCTTTCCGATCATCCCGCAGTCCTTCAAGGTGAGCCTGGGCGGCACCGAGGTGGGCATCCTCCACCAGCGCTTCTCCTTCTTCGGCCTCGTCTACGACATCGACTTCTCACGCGACAGCGGCGGGCTCGTCGATCGGCGGCTGATCGTGGCGATGACGGTGCTCATCCTGGCCATTGAAGGTCGCCAGCGCTGAGGGGGTCGGGGGCGGCCCGCCCAAAAGATTTTGCGGCGGGTTGGGCGATTTCGAAAGATTTTCGCGTCCGCCAAAAAAAAACTGCGTCAACAATCGGCCGCCAACAAATTCCCACCGATCGGCAGGTCCGTCGAAGATAAATGGGCCTTCTTCCTTCTAAATTGCCCTGGACCGACCTCGCCCCTGACCTGCCGGTGGGGGCCACGCCCATCGGCTACGCCTGGATGGTGCGCAGCGAAGGTCTCCGCGTGATGCCGCACCACCGCTGGTCCTTCGTGGCCGCGGTGGGCGCGCGAAGCCGGTACGCCTTCCAAGGCCTGGAGTGGGAGGTCTTTCCCCGCCGGACCTTCGAGCCGTCGAGCCCCGCCGAGCACATCGAGCACGCGCTCAAGTACGACGGCTTGAACCTGGAGATCCTGCGCGCCTGGTTCGCCGCGGCGCAGGCATCCGCGGTGACGTCCCTCGCGGCCTGGATCACCGACAAGCCATCCAGCGCCTATGCCCGCCGAGCCTGGTACCTCTACGAGCTGCTCACCGGCGAACGCCTCGCGCTGCCCGACGCGAGCGCGGTCCCCTTCGTGCCCTTGCTGGATCCGGCGGAGGCCTTCACCGGCCCGACCCTGCGCAGCCGCCGCCACCGGGTCGACGCCAACCTGATGGGAGGGCCCGACTTCTCGGTGATGGTGCGGCGCACGCCCTTTTTGGAGGCCTGCGGCGCGGAAGACTGGTCCACCCTCGCCCGCCAGGCCTTAGAGGAGGCCGACGCGGGCACCCTGCTGCGGGCGGTCACCTGGCTGTACACCAAAGAGACGCGCTCCTCCTACGAGATCGAGCGGGAGGCCCCCTCGGCCGACCGGGTGCAGCGCTTCGTCACCACGCTCAAAGCGGCCCAGGACCTGCCGGCCCTCGACAAAGCGGCCTTGATCCGACTGCAGAACCAGATCGTCACCGACCCGCGCAACCACGACGCCGACTGGCGGGAGACCCAGAACTACGTGAGCCGCGGCAACGCGGCGCCGGAGTACGTCTCGCCGCAGCCCGAGGCGCTGCCGGCCTTGATGGAGGGCTGGTTGGGGATGCTGGCCGGCCTGATGCAGGCGCCCGTCGATCCGGTGGTGGCGGCGGCCGCGGCGGCCTTCTCTTTTGTCTACCTGCACCCCTTTGAGGATGGAAACGGTCGTATTCACCGTTTTCTCATTCACTATGTGCTGGCGCGGCGGGGCTTCACTCCCAAAGATGCGATCCTGCCGGTGTCGGCGGTGATCCTGGCCCGTCCGCGCGAGTATGACGCGGCCCTGGAGGCCTTCTCGATCCCCGTGGTGGAGCGCCTCGTCTACGAGATCGACAGCATGGGCGTCCTCCTGGTGCAGGGCGACAGCGCGTCGCTCTACCGGCACATGGACCTCACCGTTCAGGCCGAGGCGCTCTACCGCTGGGTGCAGCACACCATCCGCGAAGAGCTGCCCCGGGAGCTGCGCTTCGTTCGGGCCTTTCACGACGCCTTCGCCTCGGTTCACGCCGAGATCGAGCTGCCCGACCGCGTCCTTCAGCCCCTCGTGGCGCGGACCCTGGAGAACAAGGGGCGCTTGTCGAAGGCGCGACGCGACCGCGACTTCAAGCACCTCGAGCCGGCCTTGCTCGACCGGGCAGAGGCGCTGGTGCGGGCGGCGATGGCGGCGGCAGGCCTGGAAGTGGAGCCGTAGCCGCCCACGGCGGCGAGGCGGCCCTGAAGGTGGCCGGGGCGACGGGCTTGAGGGTCTATGAGATTCCGTGGCCCCGATCAGGCCCGCAGGCAGAGGCGCCGACCGACGCGCCTCAACGGAGTCCCAGCGCCGCCGCGCAGATCGGGTTGGAGCTTGGGAGCAACCCGGCGCTCGCGAGCCCAGACAGCACAAAGGCGAGCAGGGTGAGCGCCCCCAGCCCGACGGCGAGCAGCATCACGCCGCGGCTCTCGCGCACGTTCTCGAACTTCGGCATGAAGAAAGCCGCGCCGGCCCCACCCAGGAAGCCCCCCAGGTGCCCCATGTGATTCACATTGCCCATCATCAGGGTGAACAGAAAGCCGGAGACCGCCCAACTCAACATCTGCCGGCTGAGCCCGGCGCCCAGGGTGCCGCCCCGCCGCTTGCCAAAGACCATCAGGGCCCCGTACATGCCAAAGAGGCCGCACGAAGCGCCGATGGTGGGCGCGTTGGTGACCAGGTTCGAGAGCAGAAAGCCGCTCACCCCCGAGACGATGAAGAGGACGAAGAAGCGCGCCGGGCCGAGCAGATCCTGGGTGAGCGACCCCAACTGCCGCAGCCAGCTCAGGTTGAAGAGGATGTGCAGCAGCCCGCCATGCAGAAAGGTGGCGGTGAGCAAAGTCCAGACCTGCCCGCAGCTCCAGGCGGGGCCCCCCGTCATGCCCAGCATCGACAGCGCCCGGCTGGAGGGGGCGCCGATGGCGAAGAGCCCGTCTTCAAAGCGAAAGGTCGGCGGGTCGATGGCCAGGGAGACCGCATAGAGCAGGCCCATCAGCCCGACGAGGCCGTCGGTGACCTGCACATCGCGGAAGAAGGCCAGCAGCCCCGGCCCGGCCCCCCCGAGGTTGGGCTGCGCGGCCTGACAGAAGGGGCAGCGGGTCTCGGCGCCCGAGATGAGCTGCCGACAGCGGGTGCAGAGGACGGCGCGGCTCATCCGCGCCGACGCCGGCCAAGCAGGCCCAGGCCGGCCAGGAGCAGGCCGCCGACCACCGGGCTCGCGCTGCAGCCGCCTTTGGGCGCCGGGCCGAGCCGGGTGCCCGCCTCGGGGTCCACCACGATGACGTCGACCACATCGGGCTCCGACAGGCCGTGCAGCGAGCCCACCACCAGCGCAAAGGAGTGCACCCCCGGCTCCTTGGCGACGAACTCCGGGTTGGGGCCCGTGGCGTCTTTCAGGCTGACCGTGGGCCCACCCACCTGCGACCAGGACCAGGAGGTGAGCGCGGCGCCGGCCGGATCGTAGGAGGCCGAGCCGTTGAGGGTGATCTCGTCGCCCGGGTAGGCAAAGAAGGGTGCGCCCGCGGCCGCCACCGGCAGCTCGCCGACGGGAACGCCGGTGTCGGCGGTGTCACCGGTGTCCGCCGACGCTGGAAGGGCCAGGAGCATCCCACAGAGCAGCCAGACGCGCACCAT
>JBEIQK010000622.1:0-4029 GCA_040376505.1 Alphaproteobacteria bacterium
CCGTGGGCCTCGACCCACTCCCACAGCGAGCCGCCGCGAACCAGCTCCATCACCATGAAGACGGTCTCGCCGTCGTCGACGACATCCTGGACGGCGACGACGTGGGGGTGGCTGAGCCGCGCCATGGTGCGGGCTTCGATCTCGAAGCGCACGCGCAGATCCTGGCGGCTGGAGAGCTGCGGAGCCAGCACTTTGATCGCCCGCTCGACGCCGAGGCGGCTGTCCCACCCGAGGTAGACCCGGGCCATGCCGCCTTCGCCCAGCACCTCGCGCAGGCGGTAGCGCCCACCGGCCAGCGCGCGGTGCCCCTCTCCGGCCGCCGGCGCGTCGCCGCTCATGGCCGACCCAGGGCGAGATTCACGCCAGCCGACGCGCGCCATGCGGGACGCAGGGCCTGGGGTGGATACAAGGGGGTCATGACTCCGATCTTCACCTTCTCGGCCTTCGGCTATCCCGTGGGCGTCACTGGGTCTGCCCTGCTGATGTTTGCTTTGCTCGTGTATGGCACGGGCGGCAGCGTCGCAGAGGTCGCCCAGAAGGGCGTCTTCGCTGGGGTGCTCTTCTTCAGCGTCCTGGTGCACGAATTGGGGCACGCGGTGGTGATGGACCGTCTCGGCCTGCGGCCGCTCGGCATCGTGCTGCACGGCTACGGCGGCTTCTGCGCCCAGGGGCGCAGCTCCACGCCCACCCAGTCGATCCTGGCCTCGGCGGCCGGGCCGGCGGCCGGGCTGCTTTGGGCGGCGGCGAGCTTCGTCGTGGCCCTCCTGCTGCCCGACAGCGCGCCCATCGGCCTCGTCTACCTCGTGAACGCGCTGGTCTCGATCAACCTGTTCATGAACCTGATGAACCTGCTGCCGATCTACCCGCTCGACGGCGGGCACATCCTCAAGAACCTGCTGCTCATCAAGCTCCGCCCCCAGCAGGCGATGAACATCACGCGCTGGGTGAGCCTGCCGCTCGGGCTCGGCTTGGCGGCCTGGTGCTTCCTCAACGGCATCGCCATCATGCCGATCTTCATCCTCCTGATGCTCTACCAGTCCTGGAACGAGCGCTAGCGCGTCGCGCTGGCCCGCGGCGCCCGGCCCGGCTAGACCGACGCGGCCACCCGGAGGCACCATGCCGGCGATTCGCCGCCACATCCACATCGCCACCTCCCCGCGGGCTGTGTGGAACGCGCTCACCACCGCTGAGGGCCTGGGGCGCTGGCTGGCCGACGAGGTCCGCATTGAGCCGCGTCAGGGTGGCCGCGTGGTGCTGACCCGCAAAAACGCCGAGGGCGAGACCATCGAGGCGCGGGGCCTCATCCACAAGTGGCGCCCCATCTCGCACTTCGAGATCGCCTTTGAGCGGCTGGGCAGCTACCCGGGGCGCGGCTCGCACCTCGCCTTCCAGCTCACCCAGGATGGCGGTGAGGCGCGCCTCTCGCTCCAGCAGAGCGGGGGCGAGGCCCTCGACGACGCCGACACCCACAAGCGCCTCGACGAGCAGTGGCGGGCTGACTTCGCCCGGCTACAGGCCTTGCTCGACGCGCCTTGACCCCCGCCGCAGGGCCCGCCCTGCTTGGAGACCGGATGAACCCCTTCGACCCCAATGGCATGGGCGGCATGTTCGGCAACATGGCCTCCATGATGCAGCAGATGAAGGCCCAGGCCGCCGCCACCGAGGTGACGGGCCAGGCCGGCAATGGCGCTGTGATCGTCACGGCCAACGGCGACCTCGAGATCGTGCGCATCGACATCAAGCCGGCGGCCCTCGACGACGCCGACCTGCTGGGCGATCTGCTGCAGGTGGCCACCAACGAGGCCCTGCGCAAGGCCAAGGGCGTGATGGAGCAGCAGATGTCAGGCCTGCTGGGCGGCCTGCCCCCGGGGCTCCTGGGCATGTGAGTGCGCCGGCGCTGATCGGGCGCAGGTCGGCGTCGCCGGTCGGGGCGTTGGGGTGCTACGATGTGCCCGACGACGGCGTCAGGAGTGTTCATGTCGACTTTGTTGCTCATCCTCGGTCTGGCTCCGGCCGCAGAGGCCTTCTGCGGCCACTATGTGGGCCAGGCGGGCTCGCAGATCTACAACCAGTCGAGCCAGGTGGTGGTGGTTCGCCAGGGCGAACAGACCACACTGACCCTGGCCAATGATGTGCAGGGCGACACCGCCGACTTCGCGCTGGTGATGCCGGTACCCCAGGTGCTCACCGCCGACGATGTGCAGACGGTCGACCCCGAGGTGCTGCGCGCCCTCGACGCCTACTCGGCGCCGCGTCTGGTCACCTACGAGTGTGAAGACTTCAACTACTACAGCTACTCCGACGGCGGCGGCGGCAGCGACTCGGGGACGTCGGGCGGTGAGGGGGATCCCGCCACCGATGGTGTGGTGGTGGAGGCCACCTTCACCGAGGGCGAGTTCCTGATCCAGGTGCTGAGCGCCGACGCCGCCGAGCCGCTGGTCAACTGGCTCAACGAGAACGGCTACGAGATGAGCCCCGACGCCGAGACGCTGCTGGGCGAGTACATCTCCGAGGGCTCCTACTTCGTGGCCGCCCGCGTGATCCTCGACGAGAACGCCGAGGCGCCCACCTATCTCACGCCCTTGCAGTTCACCTACACCAGCAGCTCCTTCTCGCTGCCGATCCGCCTGGGCACCTTGAACTCGCAAGGCGTGCAGGATCTCATCATTTACGCGCTCACCGACTACGAGAAGGGCGCGGTCGCCATCTCCAACAGCGCCTACCCGCAGCTCTCGGTGGAGAGCGACTGCATGTGGCGGGGCTCCGAAGAGCCCGAGGCCAGCTTTGGCGGCTTCTACGTCGAGCAGCTCGACGCTGCCCTGTCGGGCACGGCGGCGGGCTGGCTCACCGAATACTCCTGGGCCACCGGGGGCTGCGACCCCTGCTCGGGGGAGCCGCCGACCGACGAGCAGGTCACCCGCCTCGGCTACGCGGGCGGGGCGGGCGAGGCCTACTTCACGCGCCTGCACGTGCGCTACACCGCCGACGGCGCCACCGAAGACCTGATGCTCTATGAGACCAACATCCAGGACTTCGATCAGATCAAGTTCATCGGCTACCGCTACGAGCTCGAAGATCGCTTCCCGATCTGCGGCGAGGGCATGGCCGAAGAGCCGGGGAGCTGCGACGAGGGCGGCGGCGAAGGCGACGCCTCGGGTGGCGACGACGATGGCGGCAGCGGCAGCGGCTCGCCGGTCCCCGATCCGAATGGCTTTGACCTCGCCGACACGGTGAAGGAGCCCACCGGCTGCGCCTATGGCTGCGCGGCCTCGGGGGATAGGGCCGGGGGCCTCGCCGGGCTGGGCCTCTTCGCGGGCCTCGCCTTGGCCGCGCGGCGTCGGCGCTCCGTTTAAGGCTTGCCTGGGAGGAAGCTGGGATGATTCTCGCCCTGCTGTGGATGGCGCTCGGGTGCGCGGGCGGCGACAAGGCCGCCGAGGACACCAGCCAGGTCGATCCCGACCCGGATCCGGACCCCGAAGCCTGCATCCAGCCCACGCTGGATGTGCAGGTGGGCACGGGCTCGATGAGCTACACCCCCCTGAACGATGGCGACCCGGTGACGCTGGTGCACGGCCCCCAAGGCGGCTGGCACATCCTCGGCAGCGTGTGGATCAACCACACCAACCCCATCGTTCGCATCCACTTTGAGGCCACCACCGAAGCCGAAGGCGTGCTGATCTCCGGCAACAACTACACGGTGATGCTGGTCTCCGACGGTGAGTGCTCTGGCTTCTTTCCGGGCATGTACGGCTATGTCTCCGTGACGGAGATGCCGGGGGGGGAGACCGCGACGCCGCCCGAGCTGCTCGGCGGCAAGGCCGTGATCCTGCGCATGACGGCCGAAGACGAAGAGGGCAACATCGGTGAAGGGCAGGTGCGGGTCGTCGTGGAGCTCGACCCGGCCGACGTGGGCGGCGCAGCGCCTTGAGGAGACCCGGGCTCGCCCTCCTCCTGCTGCTGGGCCTCTCGTGCGGCGGCGCGGGCGGGGGGGGCCCCGGCGCCGACGCAGCGGCGGCGGCCCCCAAGGAG
>JBEIQK010001037.1:0-1918 GCA_040376505.1 Alphaproteobacteria bacterium
ATCGCTTCGAGCCGGGCGGAGGGCAGGGTGAAGCTGCCGGCGGTGACGTCGCGCACGACTTAGACCACCTGCCGGGTCTCCTTGGCCGACAGGGTGCCGAAGATCTCCACCCGGTCGTCGCGGCTGTTCTGGTGCTCGCTCTGCCAGACGGTGTCGGCCGGCAGCCAGGGCAGCTCGGCGCCCACCCGCGCCTCCTCGATCTCGAAGCCGGCGGGGAGGCGATCGACGAGGGCGAGGTTCTGGGCGCGATCGTCGGTGAGGTTGCTGACGGTGAGGTGCACATAGAGCCGGTCGCCCAGCGTGACGGCGGCGAGATCGGCGGGCTGGCCGTCGGCCTTGCGCCAGGCGCGCTCCAGACGCAGGCCGGCCGCGAGGTCGTCGTCGGGGGCGTTGGCCAGCACGCCGGTGGTCTGGGTGATGAGGTAGAGCGGGCTCGGGGGCTCGGCCTCGACGCGCAGGATGAGGGCGCTGGCGAGGGTGCCCTGGGCGATGGCCCAGAGGGGATCGCCCTTGTCGTGCTCACGCTTGAGTGGCGTGCCCTCGCGCAGCAGGGAGATCGCGGGCAGGCTGCCGGCGCCGACCGCGCTGCGCCGGCCCAGGGCGGTGAGGGCCCAGCCGAGCTCCTGGGTGGTGAAGCGCTCGGATGGGGTGTCGCGCAGGACCTCGCCGATGGCGGCGGCGGCGCCCTCTCCGCCCTTGACGCCGAAGAGCTCGGTGTAGACCGACAGCTCCAGGGCGCGGTGGCGCAGGTCGGTGTACCAGCTCCAGCTCCAGCGCTTGCTGCGGGTGAGCGGCTTGCTGGAGACGGCGCGCAGCCGCTTCTCGTGGCGGCGGTCGCCGGAGAGGTACAGGGCTGCGGCGAGCAGGTAGCGGCTCTCTTCGGGGTGGGCCCAGGTGCCAAAGCGCTCCTTGCGCTCGGCCTCGGTGAGGGCGGCGAGGTGGTCGAGGGCGTTGGCGGCGGCGGCGGGCTGGGCCTGGCCGCCCTTGGCCAGCACATAGTGGGTGTAGGCCAGCTCGCCGGAGGGGTCGACGGCGTCGCGCTGGCCGATGGCCTCGGCGAGGTAGCGCAAGGCCTCGGGCACCAGGGCCTCGGGGATGGCGTGGCCGGCCTCCTTGGCGTCGAGCAGCAGGTGAACGGCGTAGGCGGTGCCCCAGAGGTGGGGCTCCTCGCCGCCGGGCCAGTAGGAGAAGCCGCCGCTGGGGGTCTGCATGGTGGCGATGCGCTCGATGCCAGCGCGGATCATGTCGTCGACGCTGCTGGCGCCGCCCAGATCGGGGTCGAGCTGCTCGGCCGCCTGCGACACATAGAGGAGGGCGCGGGTGGCGCTGGTGGTCTGCTCGACGCAGCCGTAGGGGTAGTGGGCGACGTAGGCGAGGTGGCTGAGCGCGTCGGCCTCGGCGTTGGCGGTGACCCACAGGCGGCTTTGGTCGGAGCCGGGCAGCCAGCCGGCCGAGACAAGGGCGGCGCCCACATCGGTGTCGCCGGCGGCGAGCGGGCTGCGCTGGGTGCGGCGGGTCTCGGGCAGGGCCGGCTGGATGGGCAGCTCCAGGCTCTCGAAGGTCGACACGCCCTTGCCTTCCACGCTGGCCCGCAGGCGAACCGCGGCGGGGGCGCGCTCGGCCCGCAGGGTGAAGACGACGGTGCGGGACTCGCCGGGGGCGAGGCGCACGGCGCCCTGCTCGGCGCCCAACAGGCGCACAGGGCTGGGGCCGCCGCGCAGGGACTCGCCGGAGAGGCGCACGGTGACGTTCTTCTCGGCCTCGGTGGTGTTGGTCAGGGTGACAGGCACCAGGGCGTCGTCGCCGGCGCCCCGGAAGCGCCGCCGGGTGGGGATAACCCCCACCCCCGCCGGCCCCACCCCGCTGGCGCTGGCGGGGGCCCACATATCGGCGCTGGCGCCCCCCCCCCACACCCCCC
>JBEIQK010001149.1:0-1516 GCA_040376505.1 Alphaproteobacteria bacterium
GCCGCTGTCGCGCAGGGTGGCGCTCGGCCCCGAGGCCATCGTCAGCGTGACGATTGAGAGGCCGCTGCTGTCTCCGCCGCCGCCACCCCCGCCGTCGGCGCCGGTGTCATCGGCCTTGTCGGCGGCCAGGGCGCAGGCCTGGGCGGAGAGGAGCAGGGGGAGAAGGGCGACGCGAGCGGTCATGGAGAGCTCCGTTCAGGGGAGGGGAGGGGTGGTTGGGAGAGGCCGCGCAAGAGGCGCATGCCGGCGATCGGCTCCATCGCCAGGGCGCACAGGGCCCCGCCCATCATCGCGCCCACCACCCCGCAGGAGCTGACATCGCTGCCCGAGAGGTACAGACCCGGGATCGGCGAAGCCGGCCGCAGCCAGGGGTTGTTGTAGCGCTCGGGCGTGCCGGCGAGGCCGTAAATGCTGCCGGCAAGCGGCCGCACGAAGTGCTCGGTGGAGAGCGGCGTGGCCAGCTCCACATGGCGCAGGAGGGGCTTGAGACCCGGCAGACGCTCCAGCACCACCGCGAGGAGCTGTTCGGTCAGCGCAGCCTTGAACCGTTCATAGTCGGCGCCGCGCTTGCGCCAGGGCGTACCCTGCCAGCGCGCGAAGGCCTCGTAGGGCACAAAGGTGATGATCTCGCCGGTGTGATGCTGATCGGGGCCGGGGTCGTGGTGCGGGTCTTTGAGGGAAGGAAAGCTGGTGAAGGTGACGGCAGGCCGGCTGGGCGGCTGGTTGGGGTGAACAGACCAGACCCCCTGGGCGTGGTCCCAGGTCGAAAAATCCCACTGGCTGCTCCGGGTGGCGCCGGCCGCCTCAATGTCGCCGGAGAAGCCGAGGTAGAGACAGACATGGGCCGCCGAGGGCTTGAGCTGGGAGAGGGACTGAACCCAGCCCTCCTGGCGCAGGGCCTCGGGGAGGAGCTGGCGCACCGTGGGCCCGGCGCCGATCGCGCTCACCACCCGGGTGGCGCGGATCGTCTCGCCATCCTTCATGCGCACGCCCACCGCGCGGCCCTCCTCGACGAGGAGGCCCTCCACGTCGGCGCAGATGCGGGTCCAGCCGCCGGCGTCGGCTACGGTCTGCAGCAGGGCCAGGGCGATCTGCTGGGCCCCGCCCACCGGGTAGTAGGCGCCATAGAGGAAGTGCCGCACCACCAGCGCGTGCAAGGCCCAGGAGGCCTCGTGGGGCGGCGAGCCATGGTAGCCCCACTGGGCGGTCACCAGGGCCCGCAGGCGCGGATCGCGCAGGTGGCGCCCCACCACCGCCTCGGCGGTCTCGCTCAAGGCCTGCTGGGCGCCGCGGGAAAGGAAGCCGCCGACGGCCCGCCCCAGGCGCCCGGGCAGCACCCGGCCGAGGTACCAACTCCGCATCGCCGAGACGGTCTTTCGCACGTCGGCGAGGTAGGCATCGATGCCGGCGGCCTCCTCGGGGAAGGCCTCCTTCAGGGTCTGGGCGAAGGCCTTGGGGCTGTCGGGGAAGGCCACGGCCCGGCCGTCGGGCAGGTGGAAGGTGTCGTAGACCGGCC
>JBEIQK010001046.1:0-1905 GCA_040376505.1 Alphaproteobacteria bacterium
ACGATGCGCGCTGCCTGGTTCGGTTCCCCCCTGTTGGTGCTCGCCCTCGCTTGTGTGACCCCGGCCGAGCCGGTGATGCCGCAGTCCCAGCCCTTCGACCTCCCCGACCCCGACCCCGATCCCGAGCCGGTCGAGGATTGGGCCCTGGTCGCCGAAGACGCCGGCGCTGCCTACATGTCCGTGTCGGGCACCGCCGATGACAACGTCTGGGCCGTCGGGGCCGACAAGGGCAGCGGCGGCACCATCCTGCACTGGGATGGCGCCACCTGGACGTCGGTGACGAACACCGACCTGCACGACCTGTGGTGGGTGATGGCCTTCGAAGAGGAGGTCGTGGTGGCGGGCTCCGGCGGCACGATCATGCGCGGCGGGCTCGACGGCTTTGTGCGCGAGGAGACCCCCGGACTCGGCGCCCAGACCATCTTCGGCCTGTGGGGCCCCAACCCCGACGACCTCTGGGCCGTCGGCGGCTTCGCCGGTCGTGGCGGCTTCATCTGGCGCAACACGGGCGAGGGGTGGAACGAGGTGCCCCTGCCCGACGACCTGCCCCTCTCGGCCAGCGGTGAGGCGCCGGGCTTCTTCAAGATCTGGGGCCGCAGCGCCGATGACATCTGGGTGGTCGGCAGCAATGGCACGGTGCTCCACTGGGATGGCGCGGCCTTCTCCGTGGTGCCGACCGGCACCACCGAGCTGCTCTTCACGGTGCACGGCGACGGCACGCAGGTGGCGGTGGTGGGCCCCAACACCGTGCTCATCGGCGACGAAGCGGGCCTCACCAACGTGGCCCCCGAGGGCGCCGGCATCCTGCAAGGCGTCTGCTTTGAGCCCGATGGCAGCATCCTCGCCTCGGGGCAGTCCGGCACGCTGTGGCTGCGCTCCCCCGAGGGCGAATGGACCCAGCAGGTCAACACCACCGGCCGCAGCCCCGAGTCGCTGCACGCCGTCTGGACCAGCCCCACCGGGGCCCGGTGGTCGGTGGGCGGCGGCGTGCTGTCGGCCAGCCTCAACGCCGGCGTGATCGTGCGCCAGGGCGCGCTGCCGGCGACCTGGGTGGCCCCCACGCCCGAGGAGCCGCCGGCCCCGACCTGCCCCGAAGCGGCCATCGATCCGGCCCCCGAGGGCTCGATGGCCCGGCGCTGGAACGAGCAGCTCATCAACGCCATCCGCCGCGACATCCCGCGGCCCGGCGTCCACGCCCGCAACCTCTTCCACACCTCGATGGCGATGTGGGACGCCTACGCCGTCTACGACGAGGTGGCCGACCCCTACCTCGTCGAGGAGCGGCTGATCATCGCCGATCCCGCCGAGCGGCAGGCCGCGCAAGAAGTGGCGATCAGCATGGCCGCCTACCGGGTGCTCTCGCACCGCTACCCAGGCCTCAGCCAGGTGAACGGGCCCACCACCGCGGCCTGCCTCGACAGCTTCCTGGAGCTGCTCGGCCTCGACCCGACCGACACCCACACCACCGGCGACGACCCGGTCGCCGTGGGCAACCGCATCGGCGAGGCCGTGATCACCACCTTCGCCGACGATGGCGCCAACGAGGCCGCCAACTACGCCGACACCACGGCCTGGCTCGACGTGATGGTGAACGGGCCCCTGGTGGTCGATCAGCCAGGCCCAGGCGAACTGAACGATCCCGACCAGTTCCAGCTCCTCAACCTCGCCTCCGCCGAGACCCAGAACGGCATCGTGGTGGAGTCGGGCAACCAGACCTACATCGGCGCCCAGTGGGGCCTCGTCACGCCCTTCTCGCTGGGCACCCGGCCTGAGGGCCTCACCTACGCCTGGATCACCACCGGCGAGTCTTACCCCTCGGTGGCCGATCCCGAGATGGCCGACTGGGTGGTGGAGATGATCCGCAAGAACGCGGCGCCCGATCCCACGCTGCCCGCCACGATCGAC
>JBEIQK010000052.1:0-15993 GCA_040376505.1 Alphaproteobacteria bacterium
CCTCTGCGCCCTGCTGGAGCTGAGCCTGGGCGACGCCGCGTTGGGGCGAGCGGTGGTTCGGGCCTGCGAGGCCTGGGGGGTCGACCACCCGAACCTCTGGTGGGCCGCCGGGCGCAGCCGCGAGTGGGACCACGCGTCGGATGGCGACCCACGCGCCCTTCAGGACGCGGATCACCTGTACAGTCGGTGCCTGACCGGCTCGGCCATCTGGAGCGTCCCGGTCCTCGCCGGGGTTTCGAGCTGGCGATCGGCCCTCCGGCGCGGCATCGTCCGCGTCCAGCAGGGTCGACTGGACGAAGCGGAGGCCGACCTGCGCGCCGCCAGCGAGGGGCCGGCGCCCTTCTCGGGAGAGGCCGGGGTGGCCCTGGCGCTGATCGCCTCGCTGCGGGGAGATCCCCGCCAGGCCCTCCAGGGCATCAAGCCGCTGCTCGCCTCCCAAGGGCCCGACGGCTGGCTGGTCGCGGCCCGCTGTGTGCTGCAGATCGGCGGCATGACCCAGGCCCGCGATTGGCTGGGGCGCAGCGAGGCCGCCGGTCGGCCGCCGGCGCCCTACCTCCTCCCGGTCGCCGAGACGCTGCGGGCCTCGCTGGCAAAGCCCGCCCCCACCTGAGCCCGCCGCGTGGTAGCCTGCGGAGATGCGACGCCTCTCCTCCCTCTTCTGTCTTTGTAGCCTGGCCTGCGGAAAAGGCGCCGACAGCGCCGAAGAGGGCGGGCCCTCCTTTTCCTATCCCCTCGACGACACCCGGCGGATGAACCAGCTCCAGTCGCTGGGCACCCACAACAGCTACCATGTGCAGATCGAGGGCACCAACATCGAGGAGTGGCAGTACAGCCACGAGCCCCTCGACGTGCAGGCCGGCGCCCTCGGCGTGCGGCAGTACGAGCTGGACGTCAATTGGGACCCCGAGACGGGCGCCTTCACTGTTTATCATGTGCCGGTGTTGGACTACCTCAGCACCTGCGACCGGCTGGAGGACTGCCTCGCGGCGCTGGGCGGCTGGAGTGCAGAGAACCCCGGCCACCACCCGATGATGGTGCTGCTGGAGACCAAGACCGAGCCCGACAACGAGAGCGCGTTGACGCGCATGCTCGAAGACCTCGACGCGGTCATCGCCGAAGGCTGGCCCAAGGGGCGGCTGCTCACCCCCGACAAGGTCGCTGAGGGCCACGACAGCGTCGCCGCCGCCCTCTCCAGCGGCGGGCCAACCCTCGGGGAGGTTCGTGGACAGACGCTCTTCGTGCTCCATGGCAGCGAGACCGCCCGGTCTCTGTACTCCGAGGGCTTCACCGTCACCGAGGGGCGCCCGCTCTGGCCCCATTGTGAGGGAGAGGTGGAGGCCCCGGCCTGCGGCCTTCACATCTTTAACGATCCCATCGGCGACGCCGCCGAGATCGCCCGGGTGGTGCAGGCCGGCCACCTCGTGCGCACCCGCTCCGACGGCGACAGCGACGAGGCGCGGGCCAACGACTACACCAAGGCCGAGGCCGCCCTGGCCAGCGGCGCCCACTTCATCTCCACCGACTGGCCCGCACCCCACCCCGACACCGGCTATGTCGTGGCGATGCCCGGCGGTACGCCCTCTCGCTGCAATCCGCTCACGGCGACCGCCGACTGTCTCCCTTCGGAGATCGAGTCCCCCGATCAGCTCCGCTAAACCCGAGTGTGCCGATGGACCCTGCCTCCTTGTTTGGAAACCTCTTCTTCGGCCTCGTGGGCTACGCCGCCTACCGCTTCGGAAAGGCCCGCGAGCGGCCCTTGAAGATGGTGATCGGCGTGGTGCTCTGTGTGTTTCCCTGGCTGGTGCCCGACGGCCCCCTGTGGCTCTGGGGGGTCGGCGGGCTGCTCACGGCGGCGCTCTTTTTGCCGATCTGATCAGGGCACACCCGGCAGCACCGGGATCTCCTGGATGCCGGCGCGGGCGAAGGTGACGTGCTCCCACTGGCCCAGGCTCGCCGAGCCGCTGGCGGCGGTCAGCTCGGCCACCTTGAGGCGAACGCCGTCCCAGTAGAGCCGATACAGACCCACCCGGCTCACCGACTCCATCGTCAGCAGGATGTCGCCGGCGATCGGCAGCCACTCGGCGGCGTCAACGCCAATGAGGTAGCTGGTGCCGTAGTTCACGCCAAAGAAGTTCTCATTGGGGTTGATCAGCTCGATGTCTTCGACCGCGACGCCAAGGGGATGGGTGGTGTAGGCCCCGGTGGTGTCGAAGGCGTAGAGCAGGCCTTCGGACTCGGCCCCGGCGATGGCGCAGCCGGCCAGCGGCCCGTAGCGGTCGGGGGCGTCGGGGACGGTGATGAGGCCCTCGAGGTGGGTGCCGGCCACCGTGGCGACATGGGTGGGGGTGCCGGCGGCGTCGACCCGCCAGACCTCGCCGGTGGTGGTGACCACGAGGAGGTCGCCGCCCCAGACGCCGGTGCGGTCGACGTAGAGCGAGCCGCGCATCAGGCCGTTGTTGGCGCCGGGGAGGCTGACCCAGGGATTGGTGATGGTGCTGCCGTCGGCGCTGACCTTGACGATCTGGCCCTCGACGCCATTGCCGACATACAGTTCGCCCACGCCGAAGCCGCCTGGATTGTCGGCGCGAACGGTGGCGATTTTGACCTCGTCGGTGAGGCCAGACAGGGAGCTGAAGCTGGCGTGGCTGCCGTCGGCGGCGACCTTCTCGAGGGTGACCGGGTTGCCGGTGGGGTAGTTCACCGACATCACCACGGTGCCGGAGGACTCGTGAAAGTCGATGCCGATGGGCTGGTTGAAGGCGGTGGAGATGCGCACGAAGGTGAGGCTGGGCGTGGGGCCATCGTTCAAGGTGTCGCGCCAGTTCTCTACGCCGTCGCCATCCCAGTCCTCGGTGCCCTCGAGCTCGTCTGCCATGCCATCGGCGTCGGTGTCGGTGTCGCGCAGGTCGGGGATGCCGTCGCTGTCGGTGTCTTCGGGGCTGCCATCGCTGTGCAGCGGGGGGCCCTCGATGAGGTCGGCGAGGCCGTCGCCGTCGCTGTCGAGGTCGATCTGGTCGGGGTTGCCGTCGCTGTCGGTGTCGATGGGCCCGGGGCTGCCATCGTCGGCCTTGCCCTCGATGGCGTCGGTGACGCCGTCATTGTCGCTGTCGGTGTCGAGGTAGTCCGGCGTTCCATCGCCGTCCCAGTCGCGGCTCTCGCCCTCGGCGGTGTAGCCCTCGACGAGGTCGGTGAGCCCGTCGCCGTCCTGATCGGAGAGGGAGGGGTCGGCGCTGTCGGGCGGGTCTGTGTCGGGTGGCGGGTCCGAGTCCACGGCGCTGTCGCGGCTGTCGACCCCGCCGTCGCCGCCGGCCTCCCCGCCGCCCCAACTGGTGTCGTAGGTGTGCGGGGTGTACTTCTCTTCCTCGGGGATGGGGATGGCGCCGGTGCAGGCGCTGAGCAGGAGCAGGGTGGCGTGGCGCATGGCGGCCTCAGGGTGCGGGGTCAGCTTACCACAGGGCCGCTCAGGGGGCGCCGCCCTCTTCGGCCCGGCGCCGGTTCCAGTAGCGCGGCCAGCAGGCGCCCAGCCCCTCGGGGTCGAGGCCGCAGGTCACGCAGAGGTCGCTGGTGAGGCCGAGGAGGGCGGGCGGGCTGTCGTCGGTGGCGGGGCAGGCCTCCTCGTCGCTGCTGCAGGTGAGGGCCCCGGCGGCGTCGGCGGCGCAGACGCGGAAGCGACCCACCGACAGGCTGACGAAGCCCGTGCCGGCCGGCGGGGCGAAGGGGGCGTCGCCCCAGCAGAGCACGCTGCCATCGTAGGCGGCGAGCCCGCAGCCGAATTCCTGGCCCAGCGCGTCGTTGGTGGCGATGGCCCGCAGCGCCACGGCGGGGAGGTCGACGCTGAGGGGGGCGCCGGCGCTGTCGTAGCAGGAGGCGAGCCCGCTTTCGGCGGACAGGGCGCACAGGCCATTGTCGGCGCGCACGTCGAGGTCGGTGAAAGGGCCGGTGATCTGGCGGCGGTTGGTGCCGTCGCGATTCGTGCAGACGGCGTCACCGCTGGCGAGGAGGCCGCAGATCGCCCCGCCGGAGAGGCGCAGGTGGCTGAGGCTGTCGGCGAGGACGAAGGGCTCCAGCGGCGCATCGCCGCGCCAGCAGGTGACCGCACCGGCGGTGGATCGGGCGCAGGCGAGATGACCGAGGGCGGCGGCTTCGCCCGTGCTGTCGAGCTCGATCTCATTGTACACGCCGGGGAAGGTGCCGTCGGGCCAGGAGGCCCCCGCGGCGCTGGGGAAGACGTCGGGGCGCGGCGGCGTGCCGCCGGTGGTGCTGCTCTCCACCCCCCAGCAGCTCAGGGCCCCGCCCGCGCCGAGCACGGCGCAGCCCCACTCCTCGGTGGTGCTGATGTCGAGCAGGCGCTGATCGCAGGCCGCGCCGAAGCGGTAGCCATCGAGGGGCGACTGATCTTCGTTGGAGACATAGCGGCAGTTGTCTTCACTGTTCACCACGCCGTCGTGGTCGCTGTCCAAGGCCGGGTGGAGGTCGGGCAGGGAGTAGCCGAGGTCGTAGTCTTCCATGTGGGCGGTGAGGCCGAGCACGGCGAGGTCGGGATCGGTGCGCTCCTCGGCCACGCGCAAGACGCTCTTGGTGATGTCGGTGAGGGCGCCGGTGGCGCCGAAGCCGGCGCGCAGGTCGTCCATCAGGGCGCCCAGCGCCAGCATGTCGCCGTTGGTGCTGTCGCCGTCGGGGCGGCCGAAGTCGCGACCGGCCTGGGCGACGATCGAGCTGACGGCGAAGACCCAGGACTGATCGTAGGTGTCGCCGTAGGGGTCGATTGCGCTTCCCGCCTCCTCGACGGGGCCCCGCCGGCTCCAGCCGAGCGCCTCGTGAAATTCGGCCTCGGCGGTGGTGATCGCCTCTTCGAGGCTCAGGCCGGCGGCGACGTGGGTGGCCACCCGCTGGTGGGTGAGGTCGGTGAGCAGGTTCACCTGCACCGTGGCCTCGCCGCTCAGGTTGGCCCAGGCGCGCAGGGTGACAGTCTCCGCCTCCTTGCGGGCGCCCTCGGCTTCGTTGAAGGCGGTGCCGGTGGCGATGATCTCGGCCGGGCCGCTGAAGGGCAAGGCGCCCGCGTAGGCGCCGCCCCAGTCTTCGACCGACAGCGTGGTGGGCTCACCGATGGCCTGGAGGCTCTCGTCGACGGGCTGAAAGGTGATGGTGGCGCCCTGGTCCATCGGGCCCTTGAAGATGAAGCCGTTGGCGCTCGACGCGCCGGGATCGCTGGGGCCGGCCCCCGTGTCGGACTCCTTGGCGGCGCAGGCGGTGAGCAGGACAAGCAAGGAGACAAGGCGCATCGGGCACTCCAGGGCAAAGGGGGGCGGGCTGCCCACTGGTGGACACCCCAGCGCCCCGGAGCGGGCAAGGTCCCTTGCACTCTCTTTCGTCGGCGCGGCGCCGGGCAACCAGCCTGCACGCCCCTGTATTAGGAGGCGCGCCCCTCCGCTGCGCCCCGGCCCCAACGCCCATGTCCAAGGTCGAGACCCTCACCCTCCTGCTCACGGATCTCGTCGACAGCACGCAGCTCATCAGCGAGTTGGGCGACGCGGCCGCTGCCGCCTTGATGGCCCGGCACGACCGGCTCGCCCGGGATCTGCTGGTGCGCTTTGGCGGCCGGGAGATCGACAAGTCCGATGGCTTTCTCTTCCTCTTTGATGAGGCCGCCGACGCCGTGGCCTATGCCCTCGCCTACCACGGTGAGCTGCGCCGCCTCTCCGCCGAGCGCGGCCGCACCCTCGCCGCCCGGGCCGGCCTGCACACCGGCGAGGTGCGCCTGCTGCAGAACCGCGCCGACGACGTGGCGCGCGGGGCCAAGCCGATCGAGGTCGAGGGCATCGCCAAGGCCACCGCGGCCCGGGTGATGACCGTCGCCCTGGGCGGCCAGACCCTGCTCACCGCCAGCGCGGCGGTGGCGCTGGGCCCTGGCCCCGAGCTGGTGAGCCATGGCCACTACCGGTTGAAGGGTCTCGCCGAGCCCATCGAGCTCTTCGAGGCGGTCGCCGTCGGCGGCGAGCCCCAACGGCCGCCTCCCGACTCGCCCAAGGTCTACCGGGTCACCTGGACCGCCGGGGGCTGGCGCCTCGCGCGGGAGGTGCCCAACAACCTCGGCCCCGAGCGGGTGCGCTTCTTTGGGCGGCAGGCCGAGCTCTTCGCCCTGGCCGAGGCCATTGGAGAGGGGGCCAGCCTGGTCAGCCTCGTGGGGCCAGGCGGCGCCGGAAAGACCCACGCGGCCACGCAGTACGCCCGCGCCTGGCTCGGCGACTGGCCCGGCGGGGCCTGGTTCTGCGACCTCTCCGAGGCCCGCGACGCGATCATGGCCGTCTCGGCGCTGGGTCGCTGCCTTGGGGTGCCGCTGGAGGTGGGCGATCCGGCCGAGACCTTGGGCGAGGCGCTGGGGCACCGCGGGCGCATGCTGCTGCTGCTCGACAATGTCGAGCAGATCGTCGGTGCGGTCGGGCCGCTGCTCGGTCGGCTGATGGCGCGGGCGCCGCAGGTGGGCTGGCTGGTGACCAGCCGCCAGCGCCTGGATCTGCGCGGCGAGCGGGTGATCGCCCTCGATCCGCTGGGCACCCCCGAGCCCTCCGCCGGCCTCGACCTCCTCCGCGAAGAGCCGGCGATCGCCCTCTTCGTCGACCGGGCCCTCGCCGTGGCGCCGAATTTTCGCCTGGACGCCGACAACGCCGCCGACGTCGCCCGCCTCGTCGCCCTCCTCGACGGGCTGCCGCTGGCCCTGGAGCTGGCCGCCGCCCGCGTGCGGGTCCTGCCGCCGCGGCGCATCCTGGAGCGGATGAGCAAGCGCTTCGATCTGCTGCGCGATCAGCGCGGCCGCGGCGTCGCTCGCCAGTCCACCCTGAAGGGCGCCATCGACTGGTCCTGGGAATTGCTGGCCCCCGCCGAGCGGGCCGCCCTCGCCCAGTGCGCGGTCTTTGAAGGCTCCTTCGACCTGGAAGCCGCCGAGGCGGTGCTGGAGCTGTCGGCCTGGCCCGACGCGCCGATGGCCCTGGATCTGGTGGAGTCGCTGGTCGACAAGTGCCTGCTGCGGGCCCTCCTCCAGACCGACGGCGAGCCGCGCTTCGCCCTCTTTCGCTCGATCCAGGACTACGCCCACGAGAAGCTCGACGACCTGTCGGCGGTGGCCGACCCCGAAGGAGAGCCTGCGACGGGGCCCGCCGCCCGCGCCGAGGCGGCCTTGCGTCACGCCCGTCACTTCGCCGCCTGGGGCCAGCCCGAGGCCCTGAGCGCCCTGCGCGGGCCGGATCAACGGGCGCGTCGTCGTCGGCTCGCGGCCGACCTGGACAATGTGGTGGCCGCCAGCCGGCGCGCCGCAGCGTTGGGCGAGGGCACCGTGGCCGCCGAGGCGGCGCTGGGCGCGCTGGCCCTCCTCCAAACGGTGGGCCCCTTGGGCCTCGCCGAGCAGATCGCCGAGGCGGCCCTCTCGGCCCTGGCGCCGGGCCCCTTACCGGGGGCGGTGGGCCTGCGGCTGCGGGTGGCCCTGGGGGCGGTGCAGGCGCGGGCGGGCCGCGGGGAGGCCGCCGAGGCCCTGTTGGGGCCGGCGCGGGCCGAAGCCCTGGCCCAACGCCAGCCCTTGCTGGCCGCCCAGGCGGGGGTGGCGCTGGGCTACAGCGCGCTGCAACGCGGCGCCTTGGAGCTGGCCGAGCAGGCGCTGCGCGAGGCCATCGCGCTGGCCGAGGCGGGTCGCGATCGGCGCCTCCTGGCCGAGGGTCTGACCGAGCTGGCCCATGTGATCGGCATTCGCGGCGGCCGCTTTGCCGAGGCCGAGGTGGCGCTGGCCCGGGCCCTGCGTGAACAGACCGCCGTGGGCGACCTCGCCGGAGAGGCGCTGACCCGCAGCTACGCCGGGGCCCTGGCCAGCATCCAAGGAGATTATGCCGCGGGCCGCGCCGCCTACCTGCGGGCCTATGAGCTGGCCCAGGAGCTCGGCGACACCCGCACCATGGGCCTCTCCCAGGGCATGATCGGCTCGCTCGATGCGCTTACCGGTCGACTGACCGAGGCCGCCGCCGCCCTGTCGCGGGCGATCGCACTTCAGTCCTCGATCGGCGATCAGGTGCATGAGGCGATGCACATTCACAACTACGCGCAGCTGCTGGAGATGATGGGCCAGCGGGCCGAAGCCGCTCGCTGGCTGCACCGGGCGATTGAGATCGCGCGCCAGACCGGAGACCGGGTCTCAGAGGGCAACTGCCTGGGCATCCTCGGCTCGATCGAGGCCGAGAGCGGCGATCTGGCCGCGGCGCGGCGCACCCTGGCCGAGGGGGCGGCCCGCCTGCGCGAGGCCGGCGATCCGATGGAGCTGGCCAAGCTGCTCTGCCAGGAGGCGCTGGTGGCCTTGCAAGCCGGAGACCGGGGCGCGGCGGTGGCGGCCCAGGCCGAGGTCCAAGCGTTGACGGCCGGGCTCGGCGTGGGCGAGGGCTCCGAGCTGGCCCAACGCATCGAGCGACTGGCGGCCCTGCTGGGCTGAGCCACAGCGGCAGGCGCCGAGGAGGCCGCTGCCGAGCGGATCGTGGCGCTGCGATGGCGCCGATCGCCGCCGCCATTGGAGGGGCCGCCCAGGCTGGGGCGCGCGGGGTTGTCGTGGACAGTGAGGTCGGTCTCCAGGCTCAGGACCTCGCTCAACCGGCCGAGGTCGATCCGGGCCTGGTGGGAGGAGATGCGCAGCCCGCAGCGCAGGACGTGGAGCCGATCGTCCCTGTGCAGCCTCTGAAGGGCGTCCGGTTGGTGAAGCCCCCCCAAGCTCCCACCCCCCGTTCTTTCCCGCCGCCCCTCCCGCGACCCCCCTGCGCGGGGGCCCCGCTTCGGGTAGGCTGCCGGCGCTTCTTCGCACGTGGTGCCTGATGGATCCCCGCTCTGCCCGTGTCATCGCTGATCTTCGCGAGCTCGCCGCGCTCACTTCCGACGCTGGCGGCGCCCAGCGCGTCGCCTGGGGGCCGATCTGGCGCACCACCCGGGCCTGGTTCACCCAGAAGCTGGCCGAGATCGGCGTTGTGCCCGAGCTCGATCCCGCGGGAAACCTTTGGGCGACGGTCGCCGGCCGCTCGACGCGCTGCCTCGTCATCGGCAGCCACCTGGACTCGGTGCCGGGCGGCGGCTGGCTCGATGGCTGTCTGGGCGTCATCACCGGCCTCGAAGTGCTGCGCGCCGCCGTCGCTTCGGGCGAGACCCCGGCGCTGACCCTGCGGGTGGTGGACTGGGCCGATGAGGAGGGGGCTCGCTTTGGCCGCAGCCTCGTGGGCTCCTCGGCCTCGGCCGGCACGCTCAACCCCCAGGCCGAGCTCGCCCACCTCGTCGATCGCAAGGGGGTCAAGCTCCCCGACGCCCTCGCGGAGAACGGCGTGTCCCTCGACACGATCCTGGGGGCGGCCGACTACTTCCGGGCGCTCGACGCGGCGGCCTACCTCGAACTGCACATCGAGCAGGGCCCGGTGCTCGAAGAGATGGGCGAGCCGGCCGGCGTGGTGCTGGGCACCATGGGCGTCGAGCGCCACATGCTGCGCTTCATCGGCCAGGCCGCTCACTCGGGTGCGGCGCCGATTCACCTGCGCAAAGACGCGTTTCTGGCCGCCGCCGAGTTCGCGATCGCCTGCCGCGACATCTCCACCCGCCACTCTGGCCCCGAGCCGCGCACGCGCGTGGTGGCGACCTGCGGAGTCGTGAACAATCACCCCAACTTCGTCACCGCCGTGCCCGGCTCCACCGAGATCTCGATTGACATGCGGGCGCTCGACGCGGCGGTGCTGGCCCAGATGTTCGCCGAGGCCCAGGAGGCCGCCCGCGTGGCCGCCGAGCGGCACCTCGTCGAGGTCGTGTGGACGCGCATCTGGGACATCCCGCCCCGCCTCTTCGACCCCACCCTGCTGCGCTTTGTGCGGGAGTCGATCACCGAGGTGATCGGTCATGCGGTGGAGCTGCCCTCGGGCCCGCTGCACGACGCCGCCGAGATGGTGCCCCTGGTGCCCACGGCCATGCTCTTCGCGCTCAGCAGTCCGGGGATCTCGCACACGCGTCTGGAAGACACGCCCGAAGAGGCCCTCGACGTGAGCATCCAGGCCTTCTTGCGCACGGTCGACAAGACGGTGGCGCACCACGCCTGAGGGGGGCGGTCGGTCGGTCGAGGACAGATCCTTCGGCCGGCCACCTCGACTTTTTTTGATCCGGGGGTAACGGTGGCGGAGGCCACCGTTAACGAAGGGGCTCGGAGCGCCGCCCATGCACATCGCCCCCGACTCTCTGCCCTGGCCCCCCTCTCCCGCCGAGGTGCCGCCCGAGCCCGCGGTACCTCTGGCGCGCACGGGCGGCCGATCGCCGGTTTGCTGGTCAAGCCCGGCATCGTGGGCTGGTTCTCCTCGGTGGCGTGGCGATGGATCGCCGCGGCCGACGGCCCGAACAATGACGACTTCGTCGGCTACCTCTTTGCGGTGCCGGCCCTGATCGTGGTCGCCTTCCGGGTGAAGGGCCTCTTCGCCCTTCAGAAGGGGGGCGTGAACGGTCGGATCGAGGGATCAGCCGCGGCTCTTCGGCCGCCTTTCTGATGGCGCCGCAACGGCCCTACCTGGGCCCCCCGGTCGTGGGGGACTGAGCGCATCCGTTCGCGGAATTCGGTCCATCAGTCCCCCGACGCGGCCTCGGCGAAGGCGCGGGCGCTGCCGCGCGCTCCGCCGAGGGCGGTGAACTCCTCCAGGCTGCTGAGGCCGCCACCGTCCAGGTCGCCATTGCCAGCGAGGGGGCTATCGTCCGCAGCGACACAGGGCTCCAGCTTGATCGCGCCGCCGTTCCAGGTGTCCACCACCGAGCGGGCGGGCCCGGAGAGGGTGGACAGACTTGCGCAGAGCACCGCCCAGTCCTCTCCCCAACCCAGACCGTCGCAGCGGGCCTCGTTGGCCGCCCAGGCCGCCTCCACCGCCGGATTTGAGCAGCGGGCCTCGACGAGGAGGCGCAGCGCCCAGCCTTCAGAGAGATCGTCGCCATCGGCGTCGGCCCAGACGATCTCGGGCCAGTCCCCAACGGAGGCGCCCGCGGCCTGGAGCGTGGTCCAGGCATCGTCCACGCAGGGATCGAGCGCGGGGACGATGTAGGGCAAGCGGAGGCGCAGGCTCTGCCCGGGTTCGAGGCGCTCGGTCTGGGCGAGGGCGTCGCGGGGCTGGCGATGGCCGGTGGGCGTGGGGCTGAGGTCGCGCCAATTGGGCGACCGGTCGGGGTGGAAGCGGGGTCGGCGCCGCGATACCCGGGCAGGGCGAGGTGAGAGAATGCGACCCGCCGCCGATCCGAAGCCCGCTCGAGTCGACTGGGGCGTCGTCGCCGTTGGCGGGGTGCTGATGCTGGTCGCTGCCTTGGACAACCCCATCGGGGCCGACCCCGACACCGGCATCGTCGACCTGGGGCCGGTCGGCACCCGTTGGCTGCTGGGCGGCGGGGGCCTGGGGTTGGTGCTTACTGGTCTGTACAGGCGCTGGCGGGGCGGCGCGACCTAAATCGGCGTCCAGCCCAGGGTCAGCCCGACGCTCCGCCCGTCGCGGGTCTCCTGGCTGATCTCGCCGCCGGTGGTCTCGCGCACCGGCCAGTCGAGCAGGTTGGTGGCCTTCAGTCGCAGGCTGAAGTGCTTGCCCAGTCCCTGGGAGCCGACCAGATCGAGGCGGTGCACTGGCTCTTCGTAGGCGTCGGGGATGCCGGAGGTGCCGACCTCGACGATGCGCGGGCCAAACACATTGTAGAGCAGCGACAGGGCGCTCTTGCTGTCGGGGTCGTCATAGCCGGCCTGGGCGTTGATCACCCAGGGGGACTGACCCTGCAGGGGCCGCTCCTGGGAGGTCTGGTTGCCGCCGGCGTCGGACAGATCAACCCGTGAACGGATGAAAGAGGCGTTGCCGGCCACCACGAAGCGGGAGAGGGGATCGGCGATGCGGTCGAGGCGCTGGCGCAGCTCGATCTCGGCGCCGAGGTTGGTGGCCTTGGTGGCGTTGGCGAAGGTGGCGACGCTGCCCGAGACGGCGCTCACCGCCACCACCGACTCGATGGGCTGGTCGAAGCTCTTGTAGAAGGTGCCCAGCGACAGGCTCTCGCCGGCCCGCGGGTACCACTCCCAGCGGGCGTCGACGTTGTGCATGGTGGCGCGCTGCAAATCGGGGTTGCCGTAGAGCAGACGCCCCGAGCGGTAGTCGTAGAAGGCCACCTCGGACAGCTCGCGCAGCTCCGGCCGCGAGAGGGTGCGGCCATAGCCCAGGCGCACCAGCATCTGTTCTGGTTCTTTGTCGGGGCCCAGTCCATAGGAGAGGGTGGCGGCGGGCAGCAGGTCGGTGGTCTGAAGAGAGGCCTCGACCGGGGTGAGGCTGGTGTCGAAGAGCTCGAAGGTCGACACCGACTGATCGCTCTGTTCAACGCGCAGGCCGACCAGGGTGCGCAGGCGGGGGTTGAAGGCGATGTCGCCCATCAAAAAGGCGGCGCGCTGAGAGACGGTCGCCGTGTAGTCGTCGGAGCTGGTGGTGTTCTCCTCCAGCTCGACGTAGCCGGTGTCGGCGTCGTCCTCCTTGCCGATGTTCTCGGCCACCAGCACCTCTTCGATCGGCTTGCTCAGATCGATGCCATCGCTGCCCTGGAACTGAAAGCCAAAGCGCCGGGCGGTGCTGGTGCGGCTGCGCTCCAGGCTCCAGACGCCGGTCTTGAGCGCGACGGGGCCGAAGGGCCGGCCGACATCCAGGCCCAGGTCGGTGCTCTTGTCGGTGAGCGTGGAGTAGAGGATCTCATTCCAGGCCCCGCGCTGGGAGAGGATCAACCCCGACTCGGTGGAGAGGTAGGTGTAGTCGCGCTGATCGGGCAGGGCGCGGTCGGCCCGGGCCAGGGCGGCCCGCGCGTCGACGGTGGTAGAACCCAGTCGGAGCTGGCCCTTGATCTGTTCAAAGAGGAGCTGCTGCTCTTCCCAGCGGAGTTGGGTGCTCTCGCTGTCGTTGCTGCCGGTGGGGTCGTCGGCGGCGTAGACCAGCGCGTTGGCGCCGCTGCTGCGCATCAGCAGGGTGGTGGACTGAAGCTCGCCGGTGGGCCAGGTCACCCCCAGGCTGGTGACGCCGCCGAGGCGGATCTTATTGCTGGTCTCGGTGAAGGTGGTGCGCCGGCGAAGCTGCAGGCCCGTGTCGTCGGTGCTGTAGTTGGCCTTGAAGCCCTCGTCGATGTTCCAGCCGTTGCTGTAGACGAGGCCGGTGAGGGCGCCGATCTTGACGGGGCCGATCGGGTGGCTGCCGCCAGCGCTCAGGCTGAGGCCGAAGTCGGGGGGCAGGCTGCGCTCGGTGAGGCCCCAGCGATTGGGGATCATCTCGCCAAAGGCCTCCAGCTCATCGGCCGAGTAGCCGGTGTCCGAGAAGATGCCGCCGGCCTTGATCGGTGCGTTGGCGCTTGCGGCGGCGAGATCGGGCGGCAGGGCGCGGAAGTCCTTGCCGAGGCCGAGCCAGTCGGTGGGACCGGCGGCGCCGACGGCGGCCGTCTCGAAGCTGGTGCCGGCGTCATAGCTGCCGCTCACCGACAGGCTGAGCACCGGATCGTCGGGGATGCTGCGGGTGCGCACCTCCACCACGCCGCCGCCAAATTCGGCCGGGCGGTCGGGGGAGAAGGTCTTTTGAATCACCACCGACTCGATGATCGAGGTCGGAAACAGATCCAGCGGCACCACGCGCTTCTCGGGCTCGGGGCTGGGCAGGGCCGAACCATTGAGCAGCGTGGCGGAGTAGCGGTCGCCCAGGCCGCGCACGTAGACATACTTGCCGCCGATGACGGTGAGCCCGGTCACGCGGCGCAGAGCGGCGGCGGCGTCGCTGTCGCCCGAGCGGCTCATCTGTTCGGCGCCCAGCACGTCGGAGACGGTGGCCGAGTCCTGGCGCTCGTCGAGGAGCGAGGCGGCGCCGCCAGCGATGCGGGGGGCGCGGATGGTCAGGTCGGCGAGCTGCAGACCCACCTTCTGCATGGAAAGGTCGAGGGTCACCGACTGATCGGCGAGCACCTGAACGGAGCTGGCGGCGGTGGCGTAGCCGGGCAGCAGGGCCGACAGCTCCCGGGCGCCGGCCGGCAGGCGCAGGCGGAAGCGGCCCTCGGCGTCGGTGCGGGCCTCGACGGGGCTGCCGCGCACGAAGATCCGCACCCCGGCGAGGGGGGCGCCGCTGGCCTGATCGAGGATGCGGCCGGCGATGTCACCGGGGGGGCCCTGGTCTTCGATGGGGGCGGCCAGCGTGGCGGCGGGGGCTTCGAGGGAGACCTGGGGCGGGCTGCCCTCGGTGAGCAGCAGCTCGGTGGTGAGGCCGGCGACGACCGCGACGGTGATCTCGGCGGCGGGGGCGCCGGGCAGGGCCACCCGGACGGTGACCTCGCCGGGCTCCACCTCCAGGCGCCAGGCGCCGTCGGCGTCGGTCTGGGTCTGTTTTCCTCCGGCCGAGACGGTCACGGCGGCCTGGGGGCGGCCTTCGGCGTCGAGGACGTGGCCAGAGAGGCCGGTGCTGGCCAGGGCGGCGGCGAGCCACAGGGCGATCATGGGCAGCCTTCGGCGGCGGCGCAGGCTGCGATCGCCTCGCGCAGGGCGGTGGCCTTGGCGAAGACCTCGGGATCGGCGATGCCCTTGAGGAAGGCTTCGGCCTGGGCGAGCTGGCCTTGCTGGAAGCTGGCGAAGGCCAGACCGTAGGCGATGTCGTCGTTCCCCGCGAGGCCCAGGCGGGCGAGCCGCTCTTCGAGGGCCAGGGCCCCGCTCCAGTCCTCGGATTCGAGGAGCAGGCCCAGTCGCTGGCGGGCCTTGGCGACTGGATCGGCGACCCGTCCATTGGTGCGCATGGCGGCCTCGAGATCGCCGGCCCGGCGGTAGGCCTCGGCGGCTTCGACGTAAAGCGCCGGTTCGGCCTCGGCGGCGCGCAGGAGGAAGCGGGCGGCGTTGCGGGGCTGGCCGTCGGCCAGGGCCACCCGGGCGGCCTGCACCAGCAGGGGGCCCTCGTCGGCGGCGCGCAGCAGGGCCGCTTCGAGGATGGTCAGCGCCTCGGCCGTCTCGCCGCCTTGGCGCAGGGCCTCGGCGATGGCGATGGCGTCGCGGCTGCTGACGTCGGGGCGGGCCAGCAGGGCCTCGCCGCGGGCGCGGGCCTCCCGAAAAAGACCGAGCCGCACCAGGAGAAAGACCTGTTGGCGGCGCAGCTCGGCCTGATCGGGGAAACGTTGGGCGCCGTCTTCGAGGGCGGCCCAGGCGGCGTCGGGGCGCCCGCGGCGCTCCTCGGCCTCGGCCCGCAGCAGGGCGGCGCCGGGGAGGCTCTGTCCAACGGCGCCGGCCCGGTCGAGGGCGGCGATGGCGCCGTCGAAGTCGGCGGTGGCCATGCGGGCCCGGGCGAGGTTCAGCTCGATCAGCTCCCGGCCCTCGGTGGCGACGGCGAGGGCCGACTGAAAGGCAGCGGCGGCCTCGGCGTGGCGCTGATCGTGCAGGGCGACGAGGCCGACCAGCGACCAGTAGCGGGCGACGTCGACGCCGGGGGCCTTGGGATCGATGGCGTCGAGCACCGCGTCGGCCCGGGTCCAGTCCCCCTCCCGCACCAACATGCCGGCCAGCGCGACCCGATCGTCGGCCGGCGCCGCGCGCCGCCGGGGGCCGGCGAAGGCGAGTCCGCCGATCAGCAGGAGGAGACAGAGGGCGTTGCGCAGCGCCATGGTCAGTCCAGCTCAAAACGGAGGGTCTGACGAACCCGCACGGCGACGGGAGAGCCCTCCTGGCGACCGGGCTCAAAGGTCCAGGCCGAGACGGCGGCCAGGGCGGCCTCGTCAAAGACGCCGGCGGGCTCGGACTCCACCACATGGACATCCTGGGCCGAGCCGTCGATGTCCACCACAAAGCTGACGGTGACGTAGCCGGTCTGTCCATCCTGGCGGGCCCGGGCCGGGTAGCTCGGCGCGGCGCGGCTGGCGGGCCGGGGTGGCTCCTCGACCTCCTCCTCGGAGAGCACGGTGGCGCCTACCTGATCGAGCAGCGCGTTGGTGGCCACC
>JBEIQK010000606.1:0-4129 GCA_040376505.1 Alphaproteobacteria bacterium
CGTTGGGCTCGGGCTGCGGGAGCGCGGCCGCCTGCAAAGGCCCCAGATCGAGGGGCGGCGGCGGCAGCGGCGTGGAGAAGCGCGCGATCAGCCGCGCCCGCAGCGGCCCATCGGCGAGGTCGAGGCCCAGCGACAGCGCCCCCATGCCCAGGAGCAGGGCCCCCGCCGCGACCAGGGCCCAGCCGCGGGCCCGCCGCCGCAGGGCAGGGTCGTCGAGGCGGTCGAGGCCAAAGGCCGCCAGCAGGCCCACGATCAGCGTCAGCACGAGGGAGAAGCGCACGGGGAAGCGAAAGCCCTCCAGCCCAGGGAGCTGCCGCAGCAGGGGCCAGAGCGGCGTGTAGCGGCCCAACATCAGGCCCAGGGCCAGCAGGCCGAGCCCCACCCAGAAGCGCCGGCCCCGCGCCCCCACAAGGGCCAGCACCACAGCGGGCAGCCCCAGAAAGAAGGCCATCTCCCAGGCGTCTTCGCCCCGGCCCCAGTAGCCGCCGCCGCGGTGGTGGTAGGTCTCGGCGATGTCGCCGGGCCGGTCGTAGCCAAAGAAGGTGGGCAGCAGGCCGTTGATGAGCTCGGGCGGCCAGAGCGAGCCGATGTCGGCGAAGGCGCCGCTGACCTCGCCGGGGCGCATGGTCTCGCCGAGCAGGCTGGCGGTCGCGGCCAGTTGGGGCCCCGCCACCAAAGCGCCGGCGCCCACCCCGAGGACATAGGCGACCACGCGCTTCTCGCGCAGGGCCAGGGCCCCCGCCAGCAGGAGCCCGAAGACAGCGGCCTGGGGGTGCCCCGCCACCAGCATCATCGCCGCGCAAAGGCCGACCCCCGCCGCGCTCCCGGCCAGGACGGCGCCCAGCAGCCAGGGGAGCCAGGCGCAGGCGTGCAGAAAGCCCAGGTAGAGGCTGTGGGTGGCCATCAGGCCCGAAAAGGCGAAGGACACCGCGAAGAGCCGCGCGGCGCCCTCGCTTTGGCCGAGCCGACGCCCCAGGGCCGCGGCGCCGAGCCCGGCCCAGAGCAGGTGCAGCGCCACGCTAAGGTCCAGGGCGTCGCCCGGATGCAGCAGGCCAAAGAGCAGGTTCGGCGGGTAGAAGGCGCCGGCCTGTCCCTCGGCCATCAGCGGGTAGCCGAGCGCCACCGCGGGCGACCAGGTGGGGACCCGCCCGGCCAGCCACTCTCCGGCCGCCCAGACCCGCCAGGGGGTGTGGTGGTGCCGCAGATCATGCACCCACAGGCTCTGTTCGCCAAAGAGGGGGCCGGGCATCCACAGGGCCACCGCGAGGATCAGCAGCAGCAAGGTGGCGCCGCGGGGGCCGAGGGCGAGGGGTGGGCGCGCCATGCCCGGCCCGTACCACCGCCGCCGGGCGCGCGCACCGGCGCAGCGGATTAGCCGGCCCCGATGGACATCAGCCGCGAGACCTCTGAGCTCATCAAGATCTTCCTGCTCCTCTACGCCCTGGGCCTCGTCGTGGCCTGGAGGTGGTTTGGCGAGAAGCTGCGCCGGGGGCTGCTGATCGCCCTGGTGGTGGCCAGCACCGCCAACTACGCGCGCTTTGGCCCCAAGGTGCCGATTGAGCGCGTCGACACCTACGATCTCATCCACTACTACCTGAACACCAAGTACTTCGATGAGCTCGGCTACTACGACCTCTACCCGGCGGCGATCCTCGTCGACCTGGAAAACGGCGGCCCCCGCTACGGCAGCCCCAGCCGCTACATGGCCCAGAACGAGGCCGGCCACGGCTACATGCCCATCGACCACGCCGTCTCCGAGGGCAAGCGGGTGCGCTCCACCCGCTTCACCGCCGAGCGCTGGGAGGCCTTCGAGCACGACTTTCTGGTGCTGCACCGCGACATGCCCGGCCTCAACAAGACGCTCTGGGCCGAGCTGATCCTCGACCACGGCTTCAACGGCACGCCGCCCTGGACCACCCTGGCCGAGCCCCTGGTGCGGCTCGTGCCGGTCGAGGCGGTGAAGCTCCTTGGCTATGTCGACCTGCTGCTGATCCTGGGCGGGGTGCTGGCGCTCGGCTGGGCCTATGGCTCCCCCACGGCGATGTGGGCCTGGGCCTTCTTCATGCTCAGCTACAGCGCCCGCTGGCCCACCCTCACCTGGGCCCTGCTCCGCTACGACTACGTCGCCGCCTTGATGATGGCGATGGCGGCCATCAAGAAGGGCCGCCCCTGGCTGGGGGGAATCCTGGCCGGCTGGTCGGCCTCGATGCGGCTCTTTCCGGCCCTCTGGATGGCCTTCCCGGGCATCAAGGGGTTGATCGGCCTGGGCCGTAAAGAGGTCAGCAAGCCCCTGCTGCGCCTCGCGGGCGGCTTTCTCCTCGGCGTGGCCCTGCTGCAAGGCCTCGCCATCGCCCGCCACGGCGTCGACACCGTTCAGGTTCACCTCGAGAACATGAACGATCACAACGACGCGATGAAGCTCTCCAGCCGCCGGGCCGGCCTCGCCCTGGGCATCGCCTATGAGGGCCAGACCCTGCCCAAGAACATCGACAACGCGCACCGGCAGCGGGTCGACGATGGCAAGCCCCTGCGCTTTGCCCTGGCCGGCCTCGCCATCGTGGGCATGGGCTGGGCCCTGCGCAAGCGCCGCGACGACGAGGCCTTCGCCTTTGGCTTTGTGCCCTTCTTTCTGCTCACCACCGCCTCGTACTACTACTACATCACGCGGATCACCCTGGTGGCGATGCACGCCGCCGAGCCCGAGAAGGCCCGCAACCGCGTGGGCCTGTGTTTGCTCCTCGGCATCGAGCTCTTCTGCAACGCCGCCGAGACCTGGATGCCCGGCCACCGCATCTTCCTGGTCGGTTGGCTCAGTTGGGGCCTCTCGGCCTACACCGCGGCGATGATCGGGATGTTGATCTGGGAGCAGCGCCGCGAAGACGCCGCCGCCCTCAGCGCGACGCCGCCTGCTTCCCCGCAGCCCGCCCCGTGAGGATGGCGCCGGCCACCATGGTGCTGTCCACCGGGTGGCCGTCGTAGGCGTCGCCAAAGCCGGTGAGCTCGCCGGCGGCGAAGAGGCCCGGCACCGGCGCCCCCGCGGCGTTGAGCACGCGCCCATCGAGGTCGACGACGAGGCCGGTGAGCGACTTGGCGGTGGTGGGGTAGAGCGGCAGCGCCCGAAAAGGCCCCTTGGCGCCGATCGGCTTCTCGGGCGAGGGCCGGTCGGGGGACTGGGCGGCGAGCAGGGCGTCCGGGGGGATCTTCAGCGCCTCGGCCAGGGCGGGCAGGGTCGGGGCCTCCACCCCCAGGCTGCGCAGGGCGACGGGCGGGATCTTGCCGCCGCGCCGGTAGTCGAAGAAGGGCATCCGATCAAAGGCCAGGGCGTCGACCACCAGCCAGGCCGCGCCGCCCGGCAGGGCCGCCAGGTCTTTGCCCAGGTCGCCGCGCATGCCTTGCAGCAGCGGCAGGGCCTCGCCCTCGGTGGTGACGATCAGGCCGCGGCGCGGATCCACCACCATCAGGGCCCGCTCGGGCTCACCGGGGGCCGGCGTGCCGTGGGCGTAGAGCAGCACAGCGCCCGGCCGCTCCTCCACCCCGCCGAGGGCTGTGCCGAGGAGGATGCCGTTGCCATCGGCGTGATCGGGGGCGCCGCGCAGCAGGGGGGCGTCGGCGCCGAGCTTGAGCACGGCCCGCACATGGTCGAGATCGGCCATGAAGCCGCCGGTGGCCAGGATCACGGCGTCGGCGCGGTGCTCGACCTCGCCGACCTGCACCACAAAGCCGCCTTCGGGGGCGGCGGAGAGCCCGGTGACCTTGGCGCCGGTGGTGATGGCGGCCCCGGCGCTGCGCGTGCAGCGGTCGAGATCGGCGACGAGGCCGCGCCCGCCCTTGATCGGCCGCACCAGCGCGAGGCCATCGTTCAAGGGGTTCATGGTGGTCTCGAACTCCACGCCACAGGCGCCCAGGGCCTCGATCACATCGGGCACCACGCGATCGGCGTAGCGGCGCAGCGCTGGGTTGGGGCCGCCGGCCGTCGCCTCCCAGCGAGCCAGATCGGCGGCCTTGGGGGTGGCGGTGATGCCATCAGACCAGATGGCGCTGCCGCCCACCGTCTCCAGGGCCTCGAAGAGCTGCACTGCGGCGCCGTCCTGGGCGGCCTGCCAGGCGGCGGCGAGGCCCGCCGGCCCAC
>JBEIQK010000131.1:0-11434 GCA_040376505.1 Alphaproteobacteria bacterium
CACCCGGCCCTGCGCGGTGAACAGAAGGGATACCTTGGCTTTGTCCTCGCCGACACCGAGGCCCCCGTCGACAGCGGTCTGTCGCGCATCACCGCCGCCCGGGTGGCGGTCGGCTACGGGCTCGGCCCGCACCTGCGCCTCGACGCCGAGCTGCCCTACTACGCCACCCTCTTGAACGAGACCGCCACCGACGTCGCCTCGGGCATGGGCGACGTCAAGATCGGCGCCACCATCCCCATCGTCGCCCCCGGCGAGCGCTACGCCGTCGGCGCCGCGCTCAGTCCCTGGATCACCGCCCCCACCGCCGCCCCCGTCGTGGGCGAGACGATGGAGCGGGCCCGCCTCGGCGTGGTGGCGGCGGTCGGCGGCGAGCTGGAGAACACCCGCTGGCGCGTGAACGGAGGCCTGCGGGCCCTGCAGACCGAGGGGGCGGCCTACTACGACGTCGGCTTCGGCCTCGACCAGCAGGTCACCCCCGTCGCCCTCGTCGGCGCCGAGCTCACCGGCGTCACCGGCGGCGGCCTCGTCCCCGGGGCTGGCCCGATCGACGGCCACGGCTACATCACGATGGGCCGCCCCGACGGCACCCAGCTCACGCTCTTCGGCGGCACCGCCCTGCGCGAGGGCCCCGGCAGCGCCGCCTTGGAGGTGGGCGCCTCGCTCTCGCTGCGCACCGAGCCCTACACCGTAAAGCAGCCGAGCTACAGCGCCGCCGCCCGCCCACGGTCCAGCGACAACCGCGCCGTGGCCTATGGCACCGCCTCTCGCCAGCGCGATCTGTGCCCCAACGCCGAAGAAGACCGCGACGGCTACATGGACGAGGACGGCTGCCCCGACCCCGACAATGACGGCGACGGCGTGCCCGATGGCGTCGATGGCTGCGTCTTTCAAGCCGAAGACGGCGACGGCTTCGCCGATCGCGACGGCTGCCCCGAGATCGACAACGACCTCGACGCCCTGGTCGACGCCGACGATCAGTGCCCCAATCAGGCTGGCCCCAGCGCGGCCGGCGGTTGCCCCGACGACGACAGCGACGGCGTGGCCGACATCTCCGACGAGTGCCCGATGCGCCGGGGCTCGGCGCTCTCGGCCGGCTGCCCCGACTGGGACGGCGACCGGGTGCCCGACCACCGCGACGTCTGCCCCGACCGCCGCGCCGATCACAGCGTCGATGTCGGCGTCTCCGACGGCTGCCCCTCCTTCGCCGCCGCCTGGCGTGACCGCATCGAGGCCCCCGGCGGCGTGCGCTTCCAGACCAACGCCGCCACCCTGGCCCCGGAGTCCCACGCCGTCTTGCTGGCCGTCGCCGCCGAGCTGCAGCGCCACCCCGAGATCCGCCGCATCGAGGTCGCCGGCCACACCGACGCCCAGGGCAACGCCGACTACAACCTCGCCCTGTCGCAGGTCCGCGCCGAAGAGGTGCGCCGCTTCCTGATCGAGCAGGGCGGCCTCTCCCCCGACCGCGTGCTGGCCCGCGGCTTTGGCGAGGCCGCGCCGATCGACCGCAACGACACGGTCTCAGGCCGGGCCCGCAACCGGCGGGTGGAATTCCTGGTGGTTGACCCCGCCCCCCGCGGCTGAGGGCGCCTACAGGCTGCCCATCGTCGCGCAGCGGCTCACCACCCAGTCGCGGGTCTGTGCCTGGTAATACTGGATGGTGCCCATGTCGCTGCCCACCCGCGGATCGGTGGCGAGGTAGGGGTTGATCAGGGCCGCCGCCGCGTCGATCTGCTCCTGGAGGGGCAGGGTGTCGACGATGTCGCAGACGTCGGCGAGCGCGTCCTGCTCGGCGGCGAAGCAGGCGGGATCGGCCTTGCAGCCGGCCGCCAGCAGGCCGTAGGGGCTCGAGATCGGCGTGCCGCTGTAAAAGGCCCAGTCCGGGTCCCAGGGGCTGAAGCGGGCCTTGCCATCGGCCGGATCGAAGTAGACCCGGTAATTGTTTCGGTTGTAGACATAGCCATCGTACTGGCCAATCCAGGCATCGGCAGCCCAGTAGTGGCGGAACTGATCCCAGTCGATCAGCGGGTCGACCGTCTCTTCGAACTGGTCGGTGCCATAGCTGGCGGTCACCGCCGCGGTCACCGCGTAGACATCGGCCAGGGCGACGTCCTCACCGGCGTCCTGCTGAAAGAGGTGGTCGAGCCCCGGCCAGAAGTCGATCATCGTGTACGAACCCCAGGTCGGCATGGAGTAGTCGCCGTCGTAGAGGTTGCCGCTTGGATCGTCGTAGTGGCGGCGCAGGAAGGCCTCGTTGTAGGCCTCGACGTTGGAGTAGAGCCCATAGTCCACGCCGTTGACCGTGACGTGAACATAGCCCACCCGCGGCGCCGGCGCGCCGACGGCGTTGTAGACCGCGTAGGCCGTGAGCTCGTGGACCTTGGAGCCATCCTGCACCATATTGTTCAGGTTTAGGATGGTGATGCCGCGCAGGGTCTGTCCGGGCACAAATTCGTTCATGTCGATCTTCAGCCCCGGCTTGCCCCCGAAGGTGCGCCGCGAGCCCAGCCGGCCCTTGATGTTGACGCCCACGTCTTCACGGGTCTCGCCGTCGATGGTGATGTCGGCCGGCCGCGGGGTGGTGGGATCGGCGTCCAGGGCCCGGATGTCGTCCCAACTCATCGTCAGCGACACCTCGATCACCTCGGTGGTGGTGAACATCCAGTCATTGGGCACCAGGGCGTCGTCGAGGGCTTCGGCGGCCTCGGTGCTGTCCTCGCGCTCGGGCGCGTCGCCGATGCCCTCGGGGCGGGCCAGGGCCGGCCGCTGACCTGCCGCCACGAAGGCCTCGGGCGCGTCGATCACGGCGTCGAGGGGGCTGTGAACCGCAGCAGAGCAGGCGAGGAGGAGCAGGAGCATAGACGGCATCATGCCTCGGCGCGGGAGGGGGCGGAAGCCTCGTCGAAGCGACAGGGGGCCACGATGCCGAGCGACACCAGCTCGTCACGGTCGGCCGGGTCGAGGGCGTCCAAGGCCTGCGGATCATCGGGCAGCCGGTCCAAGGCCGCCGCCGCCTCGGGGCTCAGGGCCAGGGCGTCGACCCCCAGGCCGCGTCGCACCACCGCCACCGCCGTCTGCGCCTTGCGCGCCCGCGGCGCCGCGCCGGCCAGGGCCCGCTGGGGATCGATCGACAGGCGCAGGCGCTCCAGGCTGGAGCCCAGGCGACAGGGCTGGCCAGGCGGCACCGGCAGCTCGATCAGGCTGGCCTCGGCTGGATTGGGGGGCCGGGCGTGGGTCACCGCCGCCTCCAGGGCCGCCAGCTCGGCCAGCGGGCCCGGCGCAGCCTCGGCCATCCAGGCGGCGAAGCGTCGGCCGATCGGCTGGCGCAGGAGCCCATCGGCCTCGGCGAAGGCGGCGACGCGGGCGGGCAGCTCCTTTTTGGTGTGGCGGGCGCAGTGCGGCAGGGCGCTGTGAACGCCCTCCTTGAGCTGCTCGAGATCGCTGCCCAGGCCACCGGGCAGGGGGTAGCCCACGGCGAAGAGGTCCTGCGACGCTGGCAGCTCCCACTCCTCGCACAGGGCTCGGTAGCCGGCGATCAGCGCGGTGAGCGCCTCTTCACCCGGCGGCGCCGCGGAGAGCGCGTCGGCGAGGTCGAGGAGCCCGCGTTGGGACTCGCCTTCGGTGTCGGCGGCCACCATCATCAGGCGCCAGCCGAGGTCCTGGATGGCCCAGGTCGCGGGCGTGGCCGCCCAGGGCGCCGCTTCGGACTCGCCGTCGAGGTGGGCCAGGAGGGCCAGCACCCGCGCTTCGAGGGCCTCCAGGCTGTCCAGTCGACCGGCCCCCACCGGGGCGAAGCGCTCCACCCAGTCGGCGAAGGTGGGCGACTGGAGCCGGGCGCCGTGGGCCGCCACCGAGGCCAGGGCGTCGCTCATCAGATCGATCGAGCCAAAGCGGGTGGACAGCGGGCTGCCCAGCCGGCGCGAGCGCAGGAGGGCGGCCAGCTCGGCCTCGACGAAGGCCCGGCCCTGGGCGCGGAGGCTCTCGCCGCGGGCGTCCTCCACCGGCCCCTGAGCGGCCCCGGCCTCGCAGGCGGGGCAGAGCTGCTCGAAGAGGGCGCCGGCATCGGCATGAACGGGGCAGCGAAAGGCGCCGGCCTGATCGAAGAAGTACCAGAGAGCCACCGGCAGCAGCTCGGCGAGGCGGGCGGCCTGGGCGTGCCAGAAGCGGCTGCGGCCAGGCGCCCAGGCGAAGCCGACGAGGCCATGACACAGCTCATGGGCGGTCCAGCGCGGCTGCTGGCCGGGGTGAAAGCTGCCGATGCGGCGGTCGAGCTGAAAGTGCAGGAACTTGGTCTCGGGCAGGGTGCCGTCGCGCCAGCCCTCGACCACCCCGAGATCGGGCCGTCCGACGGGCTCCCAGGCCTCGGGCCAGGGCAGAAAGCGCCGGTGCTCGAAGTGCGAGAAGAACAGGCCGCTCCGGGCCGCCAGGGCGCCGACCCGCTGGGCGGCCAGGGTGCGGCGCAGCTCGGAGGCAGGCGGGCTGCGCAAAGCGGGGGTCCAGGCGGTCGACATCGGGTCTCCAGGCGGGGGCGGCTCCTAACGCCAGGGCGTCGCCGGCGCGCCGGCCGGCCGCCGCCTGCGCTACCATGGGGCGGCTCTGGAGGACCTGCGGATGCCTGCCTCGCCGACGCGCGCCCTGCTGGTGCTGCTGCTCTTGGGCTGTCGGCGCAGCCCGCTGGCGCCGGAGAAGGAGCGCCCCGCGGTCGACAGCGGCGTGGCCGATGGCGACGACCCCGTCGACCGCCCCGGCGCCATCACCCTGCAGGCCGACCGCAGCGCCCTCCTCGCCGACGGACAGAGCGCCGTCGAGCTCCGGGTGGAGGCGACCTGGGAGGATGGCCGCCCGGCCCCCGCCTCGGCCCTGCCCCTCGCCGTCGACCTCGGCCGCATCGAGCTCATCGACGATGGCTCGGTCAGCCTCATCGCCGGCACCTGGCCCGGCGCGGCCAGCCTCAGCGCCCCGGGCTGGATCCTCAGCGGCGACACGATCTTCACCTTCTCCGAAGGCGTGCCCCAGTCGGTGCAGCTCCATCTGCACGGCAGCCTCTCCGAGGGCGACGCGGGCATGGGGGATCACCTCGTCGAGGCCGAAGGGCAGGGCCTCGATGTGTTGTGGTGGACAGACCACGACTACATGTACCGAAACGAGGGCTACAACGCCGCCGTCGCCTTTGACTTCGAGGATGGCGATCTGTCCATGGAGCTGCCCGTCTATCCGCCGCCCACCACCCGGCCCCTCTCCTGGGAGCTGCTGGAGGCCAGCCTCGAAGGGGCCGGCGCCGCCGTGGAGTCCGCCGCCGCCCACCGCGGCGAGGGGGGCTGGCGACTGAGCGGCGTCGGGCCCGCCGAGACCGGCGGCGCCCTCTCCTTCACCCTGGCCAGCCCCGCCAACCTGCACCTGCGCTCGCTGCTGGGCGACCTCACCCTGTCGATCCGGCTGCGCCCCCTCACCGATGACCCCGGCGCCGAGCTCTTCCTCACCATCCCGCTCAGCGCCCGTCGGGCCGGCAGCGACAGCCTGCCCGACACCTACCGGGCCCTGCACCTCGTGCGCTCCTCCACCGTCTATGTCGACACCGACACCGACGCCTACCGGCCGATCGAGGCTCCCTCCGGTGAGTGGACAGAGATCACCGTCAACCTCAGCGACTGGGGTGCCGAAGCGGCGCCGACCATCGGCCTCGACCAGCGGGCCGAGCTGATGGTGGTGCGCGCCGTCGCCGCCCCCGGCGCGACGGTGGCCTATGACCTTGACGATCTGTCCTGGAGCCAGTCGGTCACCGGCACCGCGCTGCGCGCCGCCCAGCAGGACCTGCTCGACGCCGCGCCGACGGAGATCGTCCAGCTCGTCGGGCAGGAGGTCAGCCTGCTCGATGAGGGGCACTTCAACACCTTTGGCGCCGCCGTGCCCTTTCTGCCCTACCACGAGGGCGCCCTGCTCGACGCCGAGACCCTGGTGGCCCTCGCCGAAGAAGAGGGCGGGCTCGTCTCCTACAACCACATGTTCGGCACCGGCGTGGCCCTGGTCGACGAAGAGGCCCGCGCCGCCCAGGTGGTCGAGGCCATCGCCACGCTCACCGAGCGCCGCGTCTGGGGCTGCCAGCTGCTGGAGGTCGGCTACCGCAGCCGCGGCGGCGCCACCGAGGACTTTCTCGCCGTCTGGGACGCCCTGTCGGTCGCCGGCGTCTTCATCACCGGGGAGGGGGCCAGCGATCAGCACGATGTCGGCCCCTGGGACCTCGCCGTCAACAACCTCGTCACCTATGTGCCCGTGCTGGAGCCCGACGAGGCCCAACTCCTCAGCCAGCTTCGACGCGGCGCCGTCTGGTTTGGCGACCCCACCGCCTTCCCCGATGGCCACGTCGGTCTCAGCCTGTATGCGCCCAGTCACCGGGCCACGATGGGGCAGATTCTGGTGGGGGAGACCGATCTGGTCGATCTCTCCCTCTCGATCACCTGGGCCCCCGCGGGCAGCACCGTTGTGGCGATTGAAGATGGGCTCGCCGTGGCCGAGTGGTCGGTGGCCGAAGACGGTGCGGTGAGCGTGAGCCACACGGTCGACCCCACCACCCTCCACGCCCTTCGCTTCGAGCTGTGCGACACGATGGGGCAGGGGATTCTGTTTTCAAACCCGATGTACTTCGTGTCGACCGACCCCGGCGACCTGCCCGCCTGGCGTCTCCCCGCTCCCTGAGCCGGCCGATGCGACGCCGCGAACCCGGCGCCCGAGGCGGTGTCCAACAGGGTACGCCCCCGGATGCCCATGCTCGCTGCCCTGCTCGTCGCCGCCGCCCTCGCCGCCCTCGCCGCCGGGGAGCCCCGCAAGGCCGTCGCCGCCTTGCCCGCCGCCCTCGTCGCCACCGACCCGGCGCTTGGCTGCCTGCGCGGCCGGGCCCAGCGTCAGGCTGGCGATCTGGCCGGCGCCCTCGCGACCTTCGCGGCCCTGCCGCCCGCCGCCCCCTGCGCCCCCAACTTCGCCCGGGCCGAGCTCCTCGCCCAGCAGGGCCAGGGCGCCGCCGCCTACGCCCTCTTCGCCGAGGAGGCCGCCCCCCGCCTCGGCCCGGCCCGCGACGCCCCCTTCGCCCAGTGGGCCGAGGGCATGGTCGACCGCCTCGTCGCCGATCCCGACGGCGACGTGGCCCAGGCCGGACGGGTGCTCGGCCTCCTCTTGGGCCTGGAGCTGCCCGCCGACCGCCGCGACGCCCTGGCCCTGCGCGCCGCCGAGCAGGGGGCCGCCCTGCGCGCCGCCGGCCGCGCCTCTACCTTTGTCGCCGACGAGGCCGTCCGCTCGGCGCTCTTGCGCCTGCTCCTCCACGGCGAGGCCCCCCTCGACGCCCGCCACCGCCTCGCGCTGGCCGAGGTGAGCGACGGGCCGCGGGCCCTGGCCCTCCTCTCCCCCCTGCCCGACAGCCCGGCCAAGGCCGAGGCCCAACGTCGCGCCTTGCTGCGCGCCCACGGCGAGATCGACGATCTGCTGCGCGCCGCCTGGGCCGCCGACCCCACCACCCCTGGCCTGCGCCAGGCCGTCCTCGCCGCCATCCGCAGCCAGGACAATCCCTACGATCTGCGCTGGATGGGCCTCGCCAACGCCCTGGCCGCCGAAGAGGCGCCTCTCGCCGCCGCCGAGGTGCGCGGCCTGGAGGCGCGCGGCCGCTTCACCGAGGCCGCCCAGAAGGCCGAGGCCTGGCTGGCCCGCTTCCCCGGCGGGGCCGATCGTGCCGAGCTGGAGGCGGCCCTGCCCCGCCTGCTCTTCGCGAGCGCCCGGGCCCAGGGCGACGCCGCCGCCGCCATCGCCGCCTACGATGGGCTGCTGCGCCGCGCCCCCGGGGCGGTGGAAGCCCCGCTGGCTGCCTACGAGGCCGGCGTGCGCCGCCTGCCCGCCTCGCCGGGGGAGGCCCGCCGCCGCTGGGAGGAGGTGATCGCCCGCTACCCCAGCGACGAGGCCGCCCAGCGCGCGCTCCAGGCCCTGGCCCGCCACCTCGTCGCCCAGGACCGCCCCGCCGAGGCCACCGCCCTGCTGCGCAGCTACGAGTCCCACCCCACGCTTGGCGGCGTGGCCTATGCCGAGCGGGCCCGCATGGACGAGACCGATCTGGCCGTCGCCGTCGATGCCTCCCAGGGTAGCCGCGTGATCCTGTCGCTGCGGGTGCGAAACCTCGATCGGGTCGAGCTGCGCCTGCACGCCCTCGATCCCGAGGCCTTCCTGCGCGCCGGTCAGGGCCCCGCCGACCTCGCCGCCTTGGATGTGGGCGTAATCGCCCCCGATCGGCGCTGGACCGTCGTCCTCGACGAGGCCCGCCCCCAGCGCGACCAGCTCCTGACCCTGCCCGTCGACCTGCCCGGCCCCGGCTACTACGCCATCACCGTCGCCGGCCCCGACCGCGAGGCCCGGGTGGTGGCGAAGGTCTCCACCACCGAGCTGATCGCCCGGGCGGTGGGCGAAGACCTCGCCGTGGCCGTGCTCCGCGGCGGCCGCCCGGCGCCCGGCGCCCGCCTGTGGGTCTTTGGCGACGCCGACGTGATCGAGGCCCGGGCCGATCGCAGCGGCCTGTGGGTGGGCCGGGCCCCCGCCGGAACGCTGCGCATCCTCGCGGTGGACGGCAAAGAGCCCGCGATGATCGCGCTGGATGGCCCGGCCACCGGCCAGCCCCCCGCGCCGCCCCCAGTGGAGCTGGCCGTCGATCTCAGTCGCAGCACGGTCGGCCCCGACGAGCCCCTCGCCCTGCGCCTCGTCGGCCGCCGCGGCGGCGCGCCCCTCCTCGGCGCCTACCGGCTCTGGCTGGCCAGCAGCGTCTCGGGCCCCGTCACCACCGTCACCGCCAGTCCCCTCGGCACCGTTCAGGCCGAGCTGCGCGCCCCCGCCTTGCTCTCCGGCGATCTGAACCTCTGGGTGGAGGCCCCGGGCCAGCCCCCGCGCCAGCTCGCCCGACTGAGCCCCCTGTCCACCGTTCGCCCAAGCCGCGTGCTCCAGGCGAGCCTGGAGGGCGGCCAGGGTGAGGCCCGCCTCAGCGAGGCCGACGGTCGCCCTGTCGCCGGCCAGCCCCTGCGCTGGACCTGGACAGAGGGCCCGAGCCTGTTGCTGCCCACCGACGCCGCCGGCCTCGCCCGTCCGCCCGCCCAGCCCGCGGCCCTGCCCCTCTTCGCCACCGTCTCCCTTCCCCAGGGGGAGACGGTCGACGCCCGCCCCCGCGAGGCCCTGCGACCGGCCCCCCGCCTGCTCCCCCTGCGCGAGACCCTGCGCAGCCGCGAGTCGCTGGAGATCGAGCTCATCAACGAGGAGCCCCTGGCGACGGGCAGCCTGCTCGCCCTCAGTCACCTCGTGGAGGCCCCCGCCGAGAGCGCGCCGCCCGCCGATCCCTTCATGCCCGACCTGCCCCTCGTCATGGAGGGGGTCGCGGCCTGGGCGGGGGCCCAGTCGCCCGCCACCCGGGCCCAGCTCCGCCTCGCCCTGCCGGCCCTGCCGCTCCCCACCGCCGCCGGCCGCCACCGCCTCGTCATCCCCCTGGCAGAGCTGCCAGATGGCCTCCTCGACCTGCGCCTGATCCAGCCCGGCCGCCCCGAGGAGGGCGCGGCCCTGTCGCTTCACCTGCGCAGCGGCGACGCCCGCTTGTCGCCCCTGCCGGCGTCCTTCGCCGCCGGCCTCGACACCGCGATCGGCGCCGAACTCGGCCCCAACCTCATCACCGTCGAGCAGGAGGGCCTGCGCGCCGCCGCCCTGCTCCCCGCCGGCGAGGCCCTGGCCCTGCGCCCCACCGAGGACTGGGGCGGCGCGCTGCAGGTGGTGCTCACCACCCCCCGCGGCGTCACCGAGGCCCAGACCCGCCCGGTGCTGGCCGATCTCGACGTGGACCTCGTCGTCACTGAGGCCAAAGAGCGTTGGGTGATTGACCTCACCGTTCACGACGCCGCCGGCCGCCCCGCCCTCGCCGAGGTCGCGCTCAGCGCCTTCGACAGCGCCCTGCACGGCCTCGTCGCCGCGCCCTCGCGGAGCGCCGCCTGGCTGCGCGCCCAACGCGGACCCGGCGCCTCGGCCACCGGCCTCAGCCGCCCCTGGCGCTTTGGCGCCCTCGCTGAGATGCTGGCCGGCGCCCTGCTCGACGAGGCCCGCCGTGAAGAGGAGAGCCGGATAGCCGCCCTCGCCGCCAAGGGCGAGCTGAGCCGCAGCCGCCTCGCCGGTGTGCTGGCGGGCGACGCCATCATCGCCCCCTCGGAGATCTCCATGGGGCTCGGCGGCATCGGCACCGGTCGCGGGAGCGGCGGCGCCTCGGGCTACGGCATGGGCTCGGGCTCCATCGGCGGCGCCATGAAGCGGAGCAGCGAGCTGCCCTTCGCCCCCGAGGTTCCGCTCTGGGCCGTCCTTCGCACCGGCGCCGACGGCCGCGCCCGCCTCGAGGTGCCCGCCCCGCGCCGGCCCAGCGACTACGAGGTCTACGCCGACGCGATCAGCGCCCGCAGCCAGGGTAGCGACCGACGGAGCCTGCGCAGCGCCGGTCGCTCGGTTCAGGGAGCCGCCACGCCCGACGCCGACCTTCCCCCCGGCCAGGAGCGCCTCCGGTCGGGGCGCGACGGGCGGCCCGATCTGCTCACCCTGGCCCAGAAGCCCGATCCCGCCTTGCTGCTCGGGCTGCGCTCCCTCGCCGCCCCGGTCCCCGGCGCACCCCCGGTGAACCCCCTGCAGCGCGCCGCCCGCCGCGGCCGGGCCCTCCTCTTCGCCGGCGCGCCGGCCGCCGAGGTGCTCGCCCTGCGCATGGGCATCGCCCAGGCTGGCTCCACCGGGCTGCCGATCGAGGCCGCCGTCTTCTTCGTCGAGGCCAACCCCCTCGATCCGATGCCCGCTCCCGCCCTGTCGGCCCTGGTCGCCGCCGCGGCGCTGGAGGACAGCCCGATCGACCGCGCGATGGCCCTTTGGGCCCAGGCCGCCGTCGGTCTGCCGGTCGAAGAAGCCAGCCTGGGCCGCTACGCCCGCGAGCGGTCCCGCCTCGATCCGGTCGAGTCCGCCTGGGTGGGTCGGGCCCTGCTGGCGCTCGGCCGCCGCGCCGAGGCCGAGCCCTTCCTCCTCCAAAGCGCCGACCCCCTCGCCCTCGCCGAGCGGGTGCGCCTCGGTCTGCCGGTCGAGCCCGGCGCTCTGCCCGCCCTGCTCCAGGCCGGCCCGCCGCCGGTGGGTGCCCCCGGCCGCCCCGAGTGGATCGCCGCCCTCGCCGGACTGGCACCACAGCTCGGCGCCGGAGAGGCCGATGGCGGCTGGCTCCTCGGTCAGCCCCGGCCGGCCGGCAGCGCGCCGGTGAGCGGCCTGCGCCTGCCCCCCGGCGCCGACGGCCGCCTGCCGCCCTCGGTCGATCTGTACACCCGCAGCCGTCAGGGTACCCTGCGCAGCGCCGGCTGTGTCTCGGGAGAACTGTGTCGGATGCGACTGGGCGAGGGCCTCAGCCTCTCCGCCG
>JBEIQK010001014.1:0-2040 GCA_040376505.1 Alphaproteobacteria bacterium
ACCGAGGGCGAGGCGCTGGTGGTGGCGGTCCCGGCCTCCTTTGTGGGGCTGGAGGGGGCGCTCGGCGGGGGCTTCTCGGTGCGGGCCACCGCGCGGGCCGAGGCGGCGGGCGGGTATGCCGGCCTCTCTCCCGGGGAGCTGGCCCTGCGGATGACGCCCGTGCGGGGCTGGTCGGTGGAGGGGGGCCATGGGGCGCCCCTGGCCCAGGATCGCGTGGCCTTCGATTCTTTGGCGGAGGGCTTTGCGCTGGTGAGCCTCGCCCCGGCGCCGATGGCGATGCTGGCGGGCCGGCTACCCGAGTTGGGGGCCCAGCTTCGGGTGGACCAGCGCAGCGAGAAGCTGCGGGCCAGCGCCCAACTCCAGCAGCAGGGCAACACGCCGGTGGCGGCCGGCCGCCTGGAGGGCGGGTCGGAGCTGGTGGGCCATGCGGGTGGGCAGGTGGGCCTCGATGGGGGCGGCGAGACCGCGCTCTTCGCGGGGGTCGGCCTGCGGCAGGTGCGCTTTGGTGTGGAGGGGCAGGCGCTGCTCCTGAACGAAGGGGAGGTCTCGGCGATCTGCCTGGAGGCGGCGGGGCGGCTGCATCTGGGCTCGCCGGTGAAGGGGGTGGACGATCTGGTGCTGGTGGGGCGCTTTGGGCATGATGATCCGAGTCTGTCTACCGATGACGCGGATGCCTGGATGCGCGGCGACGTGGGGATTCAGCTCCGCAAGCGGGGAGACGCGGGGGTGATGGGGGCGCTGGGGCTTGGGTATGGGGTGGTGGTGCCGATCAACGTGCTGCTGCCGATCGAGCACAGCGTGGGGGTGGTGCAGGCAGTGGACTTTTAGGGGAGCCTGACCGGAAGGGGGAGGCGGGGTTGTACAGAGCTCCACGGGATGAGCGGGCCGGTGGAGCTGCGCAGACCCCGCCCCTTGTGATCAATTGCCCGGGATGAGGTAGAGGGCGCCGGCGTTCTGTCCCAGGTCGTCGTTGTAGGGCACGCCAATGAGCAGGTCGGGAGCGCCGTCGCCGTCGAAGTCTCCGCTGTCGAGGCCCGAGAAGCCGATGTGGTTGTGGGGGTTCGGGTACTCGGTGACCGTGGACAGAAAGCCGTGATCGAGGTCGCCCAGGCTCATGCTGCCGCCCAGCGAGGCGCCGGTGGTGACCAGCAGGGCGCCCTTGCCGAGGTAGCTCATGTCCACCACCATCAGCTCGTTCTTGTCGTCGCCGTCGTAGTCGGGCATCGCCTTGGCATGGGTGATCGCCGCCGCGCCGTCGATGGTGGTGACCGCGTCGTCCAGCGTGACCCCGGCGGCGAGGTCGGTGGCCGACACGATGTAGGCCCGGCCCTTGCTGCTGTTGCTGTACAGATCGGTGGTGAGCAGGTCGCTGTAGCCGTCGCCGTCGAAGTCGCCGCCCGAGACCGAGGCGCCGCACCAGCTCTGGTCGCTGGCGCCGGTGACATCCCAGTCGGCGTCGCTGGTGGTGAAGGCCCCGCTGGCGCCCAGGCTGCCGCTGAGGAAGAGGTAGACCCGGCAGTCGGTGTAGCCGGCCGGCCACTCATCGCCGATGCCGAGGTCGGGCAGGCCGTCGCCGTCGAGGTCGCCGACGCTGTCCAGGGCCCGACCGATGAAGTGCTTGGTGGTGGTGCCGAGGATCGACCAGCCGGCGCTCGACGCGCTGGTGGCGGAGCCCGCGGCCAACTGCGCGCCGGTGAACAAATAGACCGCGCCATTGTTGGTGTACGACCCGCTCGACAGGGCGCTGGCCCCCACCAGCAGCTCGGTGAGGCCGTCGCCGTCGAGGTCTCCCACGGCGGCGAGGCCGCTGCCAAAGTAGCCGGCCGTGGGCCCATCGATGTGGTGCCGGGCGGTGGAGAGCGAGGCGGTTCCTGCAGACAGATCGCCGCCAAAGACCGTGTAGACCCGCCCCTTCCACCCGGCGCCGCCATAGGCGCCGATGGCGAAGTCGCCCATCCCGTCACCGTCCAGGTCGCCCAGGTCGGCGGTGGTGATGCCGGCGTAGTTGGCCAGGGACTCGCCGGTCAGCAGCACGTCGGC
>JBEIQK010001147.1:0-1522 GCA_040376505.1 Alphaproteobacteria bacterium
CGATCCCGCTCCCGCCTCGCCGCCCGGGCCGCTCACCCCCGGCCTCACCGAGGCCCTGCGCTCCGACGCGGCGCTGATCGGCCATCTCCAGCAGGTGGGCCCCGCCTACGCCGCCGACCTGCTGCGCTTCGAGCGGGCCCGGGCCGCCACCCGCCGCGATGGCCAGCCCCGGCGGGTGGTGAGCCCCTTTCCCATCCCCGCCCTGGCCGCCCAGATCGCCCGCGGCCTGCTGCCCCAAGACGCACCCGCAGCGCCCTGTGATCTTCTGCTCACCGAGGGCCCCGGGCCGATCCTCCCCGCCGCGGGCCCGCCGATCCCCGCGCCGGTCGGCCGCCCCCGCGTGGGCATCTCCCTGCGCCGGACCTGGATCCCCGACCTCCTGCGCCTGCCGGTCGACGAGGCCCCCGAGGTGCTGGAGGTCATCCCCGACCACTTCTTCGGCGACGCCGACCGCCTGCGCCCCCTGGCCGAGCGCTACCCGATCGTGCTGCACGACACCGACCTCTCCCTGGCCACCCCTGGGCCCCTCGACGGAGCGCACCTCGCCGCCCTCTCCGCCGTCGTAGAGGCCAGCGGCGCCCGCTGCCTGAGCGCCCACCTCGCCCTCACGCGCAGCCCCGGCGGCCGGGCCCTCGGCCACCTCGCCCCCCTGCCGCGGAGCCCCGCCGCGCTCCACGCCCTGCGCGACAAGGCGAGCCAGCTTCGCGATTCGCTCGGCTGCCCCGTGCTCCTGGAGAACGCCGCCACCCCCTTTGTGCCGCCCGGCTCGCTGCCCGAGGGGGAGTTTCTGCACGCCCTGGTGGAGGGCGACCGCGTCGGCCTGCTCGTCGATCTCAGCAACCTGCTGGTCGACCACCGCAACGGCGGCCCCGCGCCCGAGGCCCGCCTCGCCGACTGGCCGCTCCAGGCCGCCCGACAGATCCACCTCGCCGGCGGCCGGCAGGGCCGCGAGGCCTGGATCGACAGCCACGACCGCCCCGTCGACCCCGCCGCCTACGCCCTGCTGCCCCTCCTCACCCAAACCGCGCCGATCGCCTGGGTGGTGGTGGAGCGCGACGCCCGCCTGCCGCCCCTCGCCGCCCTGATCGACGAGGCCCGCGCCGCCATCCCCGCCTGGGAGCCCCGATGACCCCCGCCGACGCCGCCCGCGCCCTCCAGCAAGACCCCCTCGCCGACCCGGCCGGCCGCCTGCGCCCCGGCGGCGCGGCCGAGCTGCGTGCCGAGCAGACCCGCCTCGCCGATCGGGGGCGCCGGGCCTTTGTCCTCGTCCTGCCGCCGGGCGAGGCGCCGGCCGGCTACCGCCCCGTCTGGGAGGCGCTCGGCCTGCAGGGCCCCGGCGATCTACTGCTGGTGCACGGAGAGGGCCGCTGGGAGGCCAAGGGCTGGGGCCTCTCCGGCGCCCAGATCAGCGCCGCCCTCGACGCCGCCGAGCCCGCCCGCGACCGAGCCCTGGGCCCCGGCCTCGTGGCGGCGCTGCAGGGCCTGGGCCGCGCCGCCGGGCTCCCCGCCGAGGCCCCCGCCG
>JBEIQK010000961.1:0-2248 GCA_040376505.1 Alphaproteobacteria bacterium
CCGCGCCTCGATCGACGCGACCAGCGCGGGGCCGCGCAGGAGGAGGGCGATCAGGGTCAGGAGAAAGACCATCCCCTCGAGGAGCAGCTTGCCGGTGAAGGTGGCGAAGGAGCCGACGCGCTCACTCACGGCGCCGGCGATCGAGAGCGCCCCGCCCTGGGCGACCTCGCGCGCCTTCTCCACCGCGACGTCGGCGCCGCCAAGCTGCTCGATCACCGTGGCCAGCCCGGGGGTGGCCAGCCCGCGCTTGAGGAGGTCTGCCCCGGCCCCGGACTGAAAGCCCGAGACCGCCATCTGCAAGACCCCGCCGATCTCGCGGCCGGCCAGCACGAGCCCGAAGGAGAGCGGGATGAGCACAACCACCAGCAGCACGCCCAGGGTCAAGGCGGCGTTGGCCTTGGGGCCGCGCACATGGCGGCCGATGCGCGCGTGCAGCGGCCAGGAGAGGATGGCCACCACGCCGGCGAGCACGACGGCGTCGAAGAAGGCGCGCCCCACCCAGGCGACGAGCATCAAGACGAAGAAGGTGAAGAGCTCCAGGCGCTTCTGGGGGTCAATCGTCATGCTAAGAACCTCGGACGGAAAACGATAAGCACAGAATTCGGATCGTCCACCGCTGCGAGCCGCACTTCGTCGCCGAGGAGGTGCGCCTCGTCGTCGCGGCGGGGGCGACCGACACAGACGGCCTGCCGCGGGCGACCTCACCTTGGACGCCCTGGGCGACAGCGACGCGGTCTTTGTCTTCCAGACGGCCTCCGCCTTAACCACCACCACGGGGCGCGCGGTGCGGCTGACCCATTGCGCGAAGGCGGCTCATGGGTACTGGAAGATCGGCACCTCGGCGACGCTGGGCACCTGTACGGTGATGAAGGGCACCCTTTTGTCGCCCCCCAAACAAAGAGTGGACGGTGGGCCGACAGGGAGACCCGGAGGCCGCTGTCACACCCATCGTCCACCAAACATCCGCCGCCGGGCCCCTCACCGGGGCGGAGCCGTCATCGGCGCGGGGGGGCTGGCCGGTCGCCTTGGCGGCCGTGACGTCGGGGGCGGCCGCCTGATTGGCTTGCCCGGTGTCCTGTCCGGTGTCGTCGACCGGCTGGAAGGTGAAGGGAAAGCCGACCACCGCGCGCCCGCAGGCCGCCAGCCATCCGAGGAAGAGGACCGCGCCCAGGGGGCGGAGGAGAGACAGACTGTTCATTTTGGGCTCGTGGTGTTCACAAGGATGAAGTTGACCACGAACTCAACGCGGCGGTTGTTCTCGCGGCCGACGACCGTGTTGTTGGAGTCTGTGGGCTCCGAGGAGCTGAAGCCCTTGTAGGAGAGGCGGTCGCGGGCGATGCCATGGGTGGCCAGGTACTCCAGCACCGCTTCGGCGCGCTTCTCAGACAGATCCTGGTTGTAGTCGTAGTTGCCCGTCGAGTCGGTGTGTCCCTCGATGAGCACCTTGAAGCCCTTGTTGTCTTTGAGGGCGACCACGACCTCATCGAGCACCGGGAAGCTCGCGGGCTCCAGGGTGGCTTCATCCCAGGCGAAGAACAGCTTCTCCTTCAAGATCAGCTTGTCTTTCTGAACGGTGATCTTCTTGTAGACCGGACATCCCCAGTTGTCGATCGGGCCAGCCACCTCAGGGCAGTGATCCGCCGAGTCCTGGAGCTGGTCGCCGTCCATGTCTGGACAGTACACCGTCACCGGCGCGGGGACGGTCACCGGGGGCAGCTCCACGGGGCGATCGACGCCGCTGCCGACCTCCAGGCTGAGCCCGACGGAGAGGAAGCGGGCGTCGCGGTTGTCAGAGCCCTGCTTCTCCGGCTGGATCACCTGGGCAAAGCGGGCGAAGGGCCCCAGCCAGAAGGTGCGCCGCTCCCCGATGGGGACCGCGAAGCCGACGCCGGCGTCAAAACCAGGGCGATGGAGCGGCCCGGTGCGGACATACAGGGCGTCGGCGTCAATCCAGGGCGAGATCCCGGCGACGGTGTCCATGTCATGGGGGCGCTTGAGGCGGACGCCGCCGCCAAAGGCCCAGGCGGTGCCATTGGCGCCGCGGAGGTGAGAGGAAGGCACGATGGTCAGCGTGGCGGTGGGGCCGAGGTCAAACCAGGGGCCAATGCCAAACAAGGCCTTCATGGATTCGCTGCCGCCGAAGTCGAAGTAGGTGGACTGCGGCGGGGTGAGCGGGAAGGCGACGCCAGGCTCCACCTTGAAGCCAAAGTCCTGGGCTGTGCTGGACAGCGGCAAGGCCAGCAGCAGC
>JBEIQK010000496.1:0-4957 GCA_040376505.1 Alphaproteobacteria bacterium
AGCTGGGCATCGGCGATCTCCCTGCGGCGGGCTACTACTTTCACTTCGGATTTTGTCAGTACAAGTGCCGGTACTGTTTTCATTATGAGATCAAGATCAACCGCACGGACGAGATCAAGGCCCGCTATGTCGAGGCGCTGCTGACCGAGATGCGGCGCTTTCGCGACCTCGCGCCGCGTCTACAGACCGGGCTCTATTTCCTGGGGGGTGGCACGCCCACGGCCTTGTCTTTGCCGCAGTTGGAGCGGTTCCTCGACGGCCTGCTGCAGACCTTCGGGCCGGTGCCCACGGCGATGAGCACGGTGGAGGCGAAGCCCGTCACCGCCACCGTCGACAAGCTGCGGGCGCTGCGCGCTGCGGGCTTCTCACGCATCAACCTGGGTGTTCAGTCCCTCGATCCGGCGCTCTACGCCCAACACCACCACGGCGAGCCCCTCTCCGTGGCCTTGGACGCCATCACGCGGGCCCGCGCGTTGGGCTTCTCCTTCATCAACATCGATCTGATGACCGGCCTCGCCGGCCAGACCCCGGCTTCCTGGCAGCGCACCCTCTCCGAGATCGAGCGCCTCGTCGAAGCGGGCGCGATCGACAGTCTGTTCATCTACCCCTACCATGATGACCCTCGCAGCCGCACCTTCGGCGAGGCCGGCGCGGTGCCCCCTTTCATCGAGACGGCCTACAGCGACGCCCAGGCGCGAAGCCTCATGGAGCGCCTCGGCTGGAGCGAGTTGGGCGCGCGCTTCTACCGATCGCCGCGTCATGTCCGCCACGATCTGCGTGAGCTGGCCCGCGTGCGGGTCAACCCGGCCTATGGCGAGGTGCTCTACCAGGGCTTTGGAAACTCGGCCTTCTCGCTTGGCGACCGAGCGATGTGGTTGAACCGGCGCGACATCGGCGACTACTGCGCGGCCATCGAGGCCGGCGCTTCGCCGATCGGTCACTGGGCGCCGATGAACGAGGCCCAGCGGGCCACCCGCGATCTCGTCTTTGACCTGCTGTACAGTCCGATCACCCGCCTGCGCGGGCGGGTGCGCAAGTATGGGGCCGACGCCCACGATCACCACGCGCCCTTGCTCCAACGCTGGGTTGACCTCGGCTTGGGGCGCCTCCATCGCCTGTCGGGCACCTTCTCCCTGACTCCGCTCGGAAAGCTGCTTCATCTGCAGATGATCCCGCGTCACTACCTGCCCGCCGATCGGGGCGCCTTCGACGCAGTGATGGAGGCCCGCCGCCTCGCCGGGCCGGATTGGCGAGGGTACTGAGGGGCTTTTGTTTTGTCTTTGTTGACGGGTTTGGGTGTAGAGATGCAGGTGCCGGCGCCCTGAAACAGATCTTCGGCTCGTTCTAAGCCTGGAGCCTCGATGTACCGCCCTTCTGCCTTCGCCTCATCCCTGCTGCTCCTCCTCTCCCTGGCCTGCGCCGGCGACGAGAAGGGCGTTGACACCGCCACCTCCGATGGCGCCGACGGCGCCGAGGGCACCGAGGGCACCGAAGAGCCCACCTGGAGCTACGAAGGCGAAACCGGCCCCGAGTACTGGGGAACGCTGAGCGAGGAGTGGTCCGCTTGCAGCGAGGGCACCGCACAGTCACCGATTGACGTGAACTCCTTCGCCTCCGAGCTGAGCGACCTCCCCCTTCCGGAGATCACCTGGGGCGAGACCCCGCTCTCGGCCTACAACTCCGGGCACTACATCCGCTACGAGGTGGGCGCGGGCAGTAGCCTCACCTGGAACGGCGCCACCTACAACCTCAAGCAGTTCCACTTTCACGGCCTGAGCGAGCATACGGTGGACGGCGAGCGCTTCGATGTGGAGATCCACTTCGTTCACGCCCGCGCCGATGATCCCAATCGCTACGCGGTGGTCGCCATCCTGGCCTCGGCCGCGCCCGAGGGCGCGGTGGAGGGCGTCTTTGGCGAGGGTGGGGCCCTGCTCTTTCCCGATGCGCTGGCCCTTCCCGAGTCCGAGACCCCCACCGAGCTCGGCGGCACCGTCGACCTCGGGCTCGCCTTCGCTGACGTCCTGGCCACGCCCACGATCGGCACCTACACGGGCTCGCTCACCACGCCGCCCTGCACCGAGGGGGTGGAGTTCCTGATCCTCGGCACGGTGCTGCCGATGGTGCCCGAAGAGGTGGCCGCCTTTCACGCGGTCTACGACTTCAACTACCGGCCGGTGCAAGACGCGAACGGTCGCACCGTCCAACTGATGACCGAGGGCGTCCCGGAGTAGCGCCTCGCGGCCGTCGGGTGGGCGGCTTAGCCTGGAGCGATGCCGCCGACCCTGACCCTCGACGCCGCCGGCTCCCCCGAGGCCGGCCATCACAAGAACCGCATGCTGCGGGCCTTGCAGTCCGCCCTGCGGGCCCCAGCCGCCGACGATGAGGCCCTGGAGGCCGGGCTTGTCGAGGCCCTGCTGGCCTATGACGACTACCGGGACCATGTGCAGACCGCCCACCCGATGCAGTGCGCCGTGGGCTGCACCGCCTGCTGCCACGACAACCCCCGCGGCGTGGCCGGCGTCGAGTTGGAGCGCCTCGCCCGGGTGATCTCCACCTGGCCCGATGCAGAGGCTGTGAAAGCGCGGCTGCTGGCGCTCTCCCAGGCCGCCGACCGCGATCCGCGGCGGTGGCGGGCCCGTCGGCAGCCCTGCCCCTTGCTGGACGACGCGGGGCGCTGTCGGGCCTACACACACCGGCCGATCGCCTGTCGCGCCTTTGTCGCCCTGACGCCAGCCTCCTGGTGTGACCCCGCGGATCCGCGCCACGACGAGCGGGTGAACCCCCACCTCGATCCCCCGCAGGTGCTGCTGCAGATCCTGATGGCGCTGTCGGCCCGGCGCGGACTGCCGGCTTCGGCCGATCTCCAGGGCGGACTGGCGGCCTTGCTGGCACGATCAGGCTGAGCCGCTGAGCAGGATCGCCAACAGGCCCGGGGCCGGCATCGGAACGCGGAGCCGTCGCTCTTGGTGGCCCGAGCCTGCCCCGTCCGATAGTCTGCCTCCGTCTCTGTGAAGGGAGCTCCCCGATGCCTGCTGATCCCCTCCTCAATTCTCCCGCGTCGCACGGACTTGGCGTTGACCCCAAGTGCGAGGGCGCCGACGACGCTTCTGGGCCGCCCGACCTGGATCCCCTGCATTACTTGAACCTCGGCAAAGGCGGTCGGCTCAGTGGCGGTGGCTTCTATTCATCCACGCCCGAGACAGTGAAGGGCCAGGTCGCCGTGCTGGCGACGGGCACCGATGTCTTTTTGTACCTCCACGGCGGCCTCAACGGAGAGCGGCAGGCCGGGGCCGACGCGAAGCTCATTCTCGACTGGCAGGCCGCCACCCTGAAGATGCCGTCGGTCTGCGTCATCTGGGAGACCCGGCCCTGGATTTTGCGCGTCTTCGATAACCTGGGGGAGAATGACGACAAGAAGGAGACGGAGGGTGGGCTGAGGCTGCCGAAGAAGCTGAAAAAGCAGGCCTTCGTGTGTGAACAAACGCTTCGGACACACCTCCATGTCCCGGCCGAGGAGGCCATTCCATTGAAGGCGGTAGCAGCCCTGTGGAAGGGCGAACCACCGCCCCGCGTACAGTTTGGCGATGAGGACCTGGATGGGGAGGGAGAGAGCGGGGTTCGCGAGACCGATGGCGGAGGTGGACTGAGCCCGGAGCTTCGCGCGGTGTTTCGTTCCGTCGCTCGAAGGCAGGAGGTTTTTGGAAAGAGCCGTGCGCGCGCCTGGGAGGCCCTCATCCAGACCGTCTGGCGCGTATACGCGGGGCTTCACCACGGTCTTTGGGCCACCGTCCTCGAGGAGGTGCTCCGGGTCTCTCGCCTGCGCCGGCTGGCGGCGAAGGCCTGGAAGGAGATGATGGACAAGGCCGCTGGCGCCTACCAGGAGAACCCGCCGCAAGACGACCCGGATGAGCCCTACGGCGGCAGCTACTTCCTCGACGCGCTCAACGCCGGTCGTGCCGGGGTCGGCGGGCCGCCGCTCCGCCTGCACGTCTGGGGGCAGTCGGCGGGGGCCGTTCATGCCGCGCACCTCGTGTCCCATGTGGCCGAGCATTGCGACCACCTGCGGGTGGAGACCCTCATCCTCACCAACGCGGGCGTCCGCTTCGACGTCTTCGATGGACTGGTGGTGCCCCACCTCCCAGCGATCGGCCGCGTCGTGATGCTCGGCCTCGGCACCCAGACCGAAGCCGAAGACACACTGTGCACAAAGGATCCGGAGGGCTACCCCTCCTCCCTGTTGACGATGGTGAGCGGCCTGCTCGAAGACGAGGCCGACGCCGCGCTGATGGGCCTGCAGCGCATGTACGACGGGGAGAGCGCCCGCAGCAGCGAAGACCCGGTGACCGAGGTGATCACAGCCCTCACGGCGATGGGCCCAGCGCGCTTTGTCCAGGCCTGGAGCCCAAGCGGCGGCCTTACCTTTGCCAGCCACGGCGGCCCGTGTGGCCCCATCGAGGATGACTCCGTGCGCAGTCTGCTGGTGCAGCTCCTCTCCTTGTCCGTTCAGGGAGACGGTCCCCTCTCCTGAGGCTCCAGCGCCTCGTCTCGGCCCAACTCGGCGAGGAGGCGACGGCGCTGGACGGGAGTGAAGCCGGGCGCCATGTGAAAGCCCAGCCAGCCATGGGAGAGCTGCGCCTTGATCAGCTCCCCGCCGATCCATCGCCCGATGGGCCAGGGCGGCGAGAGGGGCAGGTGCTGGTCGATCGGCTCCTGCACGCCGTCGACGAGGGCGGCGCCGACGATGCGGCTGTGGTCGGCGTGCAGCTCGACGCGGGCCCCATGCTCCAAGGGCGAGTAGGAGGTGTCGGCCATCAGCAGGGTGATGTCATCGTGCACAAGAACAGAGGGGCAGTCGCCCGTCGGCGTATGCCCCACCACCAGACGGCGGATACCCTCTCTTCGCAGAAAATCTACCACCGCCGGGGCGAGGCGTTGGGGCTCGCCCTGGGCGTTCACC
>JBEIQK010000870.1:0-2623 GCA_040376505.1 Alphaproteobacteria bacterium
GGTCTGGAGCGCAGCGCCGCGGACCGTGCAGGTCAAGCCCACCCTGATCCCCATGCGCGACCTCGAGGGTGGGGTGCGGGGTGTCCTCACCGTCAGCCGCGACATCCGCGCGGAGCGCCTGGCCCAAGGCGCCTTGGAGAGGCTGCAGCGCCGCGAGAGCCTGGAGCTGCTGGCGGCCGGCGTGGGCCATGACCTCAGCAACCTCATCACCGCGATCAGCGGCAACGCCGCCTTGCTCGAAGAAGAGCTGGGCGTCGCCGCGGTCGAGGCCGGCCTCACCACCGACATTCAGGACGCCGCCGGCCAGGCCGCCTTCCTGGCGCGCCAGCTCCTCGACGCGGCGGGGCGCATTGAAGAGACCTTCCGCTACACCCCTCTCGCCGAGCTGGCCCTGCCCATCGCCCGGGCGATGCGCGTCACCCTGCCGCGCGGCATCCGCCTCGACCTCGACGACCAGCCCGCTCCCGGCGGGGTCCTGGGCAACGCCGGCCTGCTCCGCCAGGTGGTGATGAACCTCGTCGTCAACGCCCGCGACGCCATCGGCGCCGGGCCGGGCACCATCTCCCTGCGCATCCGCGAAGAGACCCGGGGCCGGCCGACCTGCGCGACCTCCAGGGCGCGGCGGCGCTGCTGCCGGGCGACTACCTGGCGCTCTCCGTCTCCGACGACGGCTGCGGCATCGACCCGGCCGCCCTCTCCCGCATCTTCGAGGCCTGGTTCACCACCAAGGCCCAGGGCAGCGGCATCGGCCTGTCGGCCACGCTGGGCATCCTGGCCCGCCACCAGAGCGGCCTGCGGGTGCAGAGCGCGCCCGGCCGGGGCTCCACCTTCACCCTCTTTCTGCCGGTGGCGCCGCCGCCGCAGAGCGCCGCCACGCCGCCGCTGCCGATCGACCGCAACAAGGGCGGCGTGGTGCTGGTCATCGACGAGACCGACTATGTGCGCGCCATGCTGGCCCTCTACCTGAGCCGGGCCGGCCTGTCGGTCATCGCGACGGCCAACGGTCGGGAGGCGCTGGCGGCCCTGCGCAGCGCGGGCGCGCACCCCAGCCTCGTGATGACCCACATCCACGCGGCGGGCGTCGCCGGCAACGAGCTGCGCGACCTGCTGCGCGGCGCGTACCCCGGGCTGCCCTTTGTCTTCATGGGCACCGATCCGCGCACCTTGGCCGATCTGGTGGAGGACGACCCCTTCTCCCGCCCGCTGCGCAAGCCCTTCTCCTACGAGGCCCTGCGCAGCCTGATCGATCCGGCCCTCCTTCCGAGCCGGGCGCACGCCGGGTAGACAGAGCCACGCGCCCTCTCCCCCGGGCGCCCGGAGCTGCCCGCCATGCTGCTGCTCGCCCTGTGGGCCACCGCCCTGCCGGCGCCTTGGGAACCCTGGGCCGAGGCGGGCGAGTTGGGCGCCGTCGACGGCAAGACCCTCGGGCTCGTCGGCGAACGGTACAACCCCCTCTCGGGCAAGGCCGCCACCGGCTTCAGCTTCTCGCTGCGCCGCGAAGGGGGCCGCCTCTACGTGGACCTCGGCGAACAGCCCCTCGCCCGCCAGGTCTACGCCGAGCGCTGGCCGGTGGAGAAGGCCGAGGTCAAGGGCGGCGAGCTGCTCCTCACCGTGGAGGACCCCTGGGCCTGGGCCCCCTATATGTGCGGCCTGCCCGCCGGCTCCTCGCCGGGGACCCTGCGCTTGTCGGCGCCCAAGAGCCGCACCTTCACCCTCACCACCTGCAACCGAAGCCGCACCCTGCACCTCGGCGGCTCCCTCGATCAGCGCTTCGCCCGCTGGCAGGAGGATCAGGCCTGGCGCATCCTCGCCGCTGCCGGCCTGCCCCGAGACGCCAAGGGCGGCGCCACCCACGAGGGCCAGCGCGTCTCAAGCTGTCGCCTCGTGCTGGAAGGCTGCGACCCCAAACGCAAGGTGGCCCGCTGCGAGACCAGCGGCGGGGCCGTGCTCTACGCCCGCGCCAAGAAGCACGATCGGTGGCTGGCCGGGCCCGCGGCGGCCCAGACCTGGTGCCCTGGCCTGCCCCTGCTCAGCTTCCCGTCGTGAACGGGCCGCCGGCGCCCAGGGCCTCGACCGAGGGCTCCAACCACCCCCGGCGCGAGACGGCGGCGAGGTGATCGAGGGCGGACCCCACGCGGGCGTCGAGGGCCGCGCGAAGGCCGGCCGCCCCGAGCAGCAGCAGCAGGGCCTCGTCGAGGGTGGAGACGGCCCAGACCGAGAAGCGCCCCGCGGCGGCGGCCTCCACCACCTCGGGGGCGAGGCAGAGGTCGCCGGCGTTCTGGAGGGGGATGATCACGCCCTGCTCGCCGTCGAGGCCGGTCTGGGCGCAGTGGCGGAAGAAGCCCTCGATCTTCTCGTTGACCCCGCCGATCGGCTGGAGCTGGCCCAACTGGTCGACGCTGCCGGTGATGGCGCGCCCCTGGTGCACCCCGACGCGGGCAAGGGCGCTCAGCAGGGCGATCAGCTCGGCCACGCTGGCCGAGTCGCCGTCAATGCCGCCGTAGTGCTGCTCCACGCTGATGCTGGCCGACAGCGACAGGGGGCGGTCCCAGCCATAGGTGCCGAGCAGGTAGCCCGAGAGCGCGCAAATGCCCTTGTTGTGCGAGGGTCCGGCGAGGCCGAC
>JBEIQK010000930.1:0-2375 GCA_040376505.1 Alphaproteobacteria bacterium
ACGAAGGCCGTGAGGTCGGCCACCCGGGCCGCCAGGGTGTAGGGGTACTGATCGAGGGGCGGCTTGTCGGACCACCCGCAGCCGATGTGGTCGGGCACGATGCAGCGGTGGCTGCCGCGCAGGGCCAGCACGAGGTGCCGGTAGTAAAAGCTCCAGGTGGGGTTGCCATGCACCATCAGCACGACGCGGCCGCTGCCTTCGTCGAGGTAGTGCATCTGGTGGCCGCCGATGGCGACCTTCTTGCCCACGAAGGGGTACAGGTGCTCAGGCACGGCGCTCACCAGCGCACCTCCGCCATCGTGCAGTTGAGGCCGCTGCCGATGCCGAGCAGGCCCACCCGGGCCCCCGGCTTGAGGCGGCCGAGCTCGCGGGCCTTGCACAGGGTGATCGGCACGCTGGCCGGCCCCACATTGCCAAGCTCGGGGAAGATCGCGTACATCCGCTCGGGCGCGAGGCCCAGGGCCCGGCAGAGCTGGACCGTGTGGGTCTTGCTGACCTGGTGGATGACCACCTCGTCGAGCAGGTCGGGCGCCCAGCCCAACTGGGCCGCCGCCCGGGCGAAGGTGCGCTGGGCCAGCTCGATGCCGGCGTGCAGCAGGGCGCCGGAGTCGGTGATCATCTGGGTGGCCTGCCCCCGGCAGAGCCCGCTGTGGCGGCTCGCCGACAGGCTGACGCTGCCCCGGTAGGTGGGGCAGCCCGGCCGGGCGTCGGCCCGCCCGAGGACCATCGCCACCGCCCCGGAGCCCAGGGTGAGGCTGGCCAGCTCCTGCTTCAGGCTCTCGGGCGTGCTGTCGGGGCTGGCGAGGCGGTTCAAGGTGGCCTCGGTGATGTCGCGGCTGGCCTCGCCGTCGACGATCAGCCCCACCTCGATCTCGCCGCGCTCGATCTGGGCCGAGACGAGGTCCATCGCCGTCAAGAAGGCGAGGCAGGCGTTGCCGACATCGAAGCCCGGCGTGGTCTCGGGCAGGGCGAGCTGCTCGTGCACCAGGGCCGCCACCGCGGGCTCGACGTAGTCCTTGGAGACCGAGGTGCTGACCAGCAGGCCCACCTCGGCCGGATCGATCCCCGCCGCCGCCAGCGCCTTGCGGCCCGCCATCGCCGCCACGGTGCTGGGCTGGGTGCCCGGGTCCCAGAAGCGCCGCGCATGGATGCCCGTGAGCAGCTCCAGCAGGTTCTGGGGCATCCCAAAGGCCTTGAGCCGCGGGGCGAGGCGGGCGGAGAGCTCAGCGGTGGAGACGCGGTGGGGCGCGTCCACACACTCCAGGCTCCAGATGGCGACGTTGTGGAACTTCATGGGGCCGCGCTGCTAACCTGTGGCGCCGACCCTGGCGGAGGATTGTGTGCTGCTCCTGTGGATCACGCTCTTGTCACCGATCCTGCGGGCCCACCCGCCGGGCCTCTCCTCGGCGCAGATCGAGGAAGGGCGCCTCACGCTCACCTTCTCGGCCGCCGAGCTCGACGCGATGGGCTTCGCCGACGACGACCCGCGTCTGCCCGAGGCCCTCTTCGCCCCGGCCGACCTGCGCACTGAGGCCGGCCGCTGCGCCGCGGGCCCCGTCGCGATCGGCCGCACCGAGCAGGACGGCGTGACGCTCTCGGCGGCGGTGGACTGCCCGGCGGGCGCGCGCTTCGTGTACTCGGCGCCCTTCCTGGTGGGCATGGAGGCCGGCCATCGGCACCAGGTCTTCGCCTTTGGCGAGCCGGTGGGGCAGCTCGATCCGGGCTCCATTGCGCTCGACTTTGGCGCCGCGCCGGGCGCCGCCTCGGTGGCGGGCACCTTCCTCGTGCTCGGCGTGGAGCACATCGTCACGGGCTACGATCACCTCGCCTTCTTGCTGGCCCTGGTGCTGGTGGCGCGCGGGGGCCGCGAGATGCTGCTGATCGTGAGCGGCTTCACCCTGGCCCACTCGATCACGCTGTCGGCGGCGGCCCTGGGGCTGGTCTCGCCCCCCGCCCGGGTGGTGGAGGCGGCCATCGCGGCGAGCATCGTCTACGCCGGCCTGGAGAACCTCTGGCGGCCGAGCCTGCGGCGGCGGGTGGCGGTCACCTTCGCGCTGGGCCTGCTCCATGGCTTTGGCTTTGCCGGCCTTCTGGCGGAGTTGGGCCTGCCGGAGCGGCACCTGCTGGTGGCCTTGCTGGCCTTCAACGGCGGCGTGGAGTTGGGGCAGGCGGCGCTGGTGGCGGTGGTGTTGCCGCTGTTGTTGTGGATGGGGCGCTTCGCGGGCTGGGTGCGGGTGGGGGTGCCGGCGCTGTCGCTGGGGGTGGCGGCGATGGGGGTCTTCTGGCTGGTGGAGCGGCTGGGGGGGGCTTGAGGTTGGAGTTGGGGAGGTCGGGGGCTCAGGGTGTGGGATCGATGCCGAGGGCGCGGAGTTGGG
>JBEIQK010000377.1:0-6124 GCA_040376505.1 Alphaproteobacteria bacterium
CCGGCTTCGCAGGCCGGCCCCACGCGCACCTCTACGACGAGGCCGAGGCCCTGTTGGGAGACGCCGGCCTGCTCGGCTCCCTCGCGAACATTCGGTGTACGCGCGCCTGGGTCGCCGTGCGGCGCGGCGATCGGGCCCAGGCGCTCGCGCTGCGGGCCAGCAGCATCGCCGCGACGGGCCAGATCAGCCCCGAGCTGGCCTGGTACCTCGGGCGGCTCGACCGGGAGCTGGCGGCCGCGCCGGGGTGAAGTGCCGGGTCTTCGGCGGACCCTCACCCGAGGGTTTCGGGGCCCGCCCGGCCTGACCGGTGCCAGAGGATGGAAGTCAGCGACGGGTCAGACGCCGGTCAGGTGCGGGCCCCGTCGCGACCGTAGGTTCTGTGTGTGCAACTGGCTGCACACCCGAACCTGGTGACGCCCATGGAAAGCCCGCACCTCTCCGCGCCGGTCCCCCCTCTCTCGCCGGGACCGCGGCGCGGCCACGCCCGCACGAGCCCGCCGCTCGCCCACCTCGGTGCGCTCGCCTGCCTCGGCCACCACCCGCCCCCCCACCGCGACGCCAGCCAGGTCAGCCTGCGCACCCGCCAGCGCCTCCTCGAGCTGGGGCTGCTCCACGACGAGGCCCACGCCCGGAAGTACGACCGGGCCGACTTTGTCGCCCTGTCCACCTGGGTCTACCCAACGGCCACCGATGCGCAGCTCCAGGTCTGCCACGACTGGCACATGTGGCTGTTCTGCTTCGATGACCGTGTCGACAGCCTGGACGGTCGCTACGCGGGGCAGGAGGCCGCGATGGTCGAGGTCGCGACGCGATCGCTGGCCGCCTTGCGTCATGGGGAGGTGCACGCCGATCCCCTCGCGGTCTACGCCCTGCAGATCCGCGAGGCCCTCCTGGCGCTGGCCAGCCCGACCTGGCTCCAGGGCTTTTGTGACGCCGTCGAGGATTACCTGTTTCAGGGCACCTTCGTCGCCGCCCGCCACCACCGCGAGGCGACGGTGCCCGGCGTCGAACCGTTCATTCGCTACCGCACCTCCGACAGCGGGCTGCACACCGTCATCCGCCTCGTCGAGATGTTGACCGGCGGCGAGTTGGGCTCCACCTGGGACGACCCGGCGGTGCGACACCTGCGCATGCTGTGCGCCGAGGCCAGCGCCCTGCACAATGACCTCTTCTCCTACGAGAAGGAGGTGATCTGGAACCGCTGCCCGAACAACCTCGTTCACGTCGTGATGACCGAGCAGGGCGTCACCTTTCCCACCGCGGTGACGCGGTGCCTGCGGCTGATCGACGAGCGCTACCACGCCTTCCAGCGCCTCGGTCAGCGCGTGCTGGCCGAGCGGGGCGCCGGCGACCCTGTGCTGGTCGACTTCATCGCCGGCATGTTGGTCTGGATCGAGGCCAGCGCGGATTGGGAGCTGCACTCCGGCCGGTACAGTTCGCCGACCTCACCCTTCGCCGAACTCCGTCAACAGGCGAGCGAAGCGCGCTGACACCCTCGCCCTCGACGCCGCCGGCCCCCGGTGTGAAGAGGCCAGATGGAACCCGCCGACCTCGCCGATCTGCTCCGCACCGCCTTCGCCTCTCTTCCCTCCATCGTGTCGGTCACCCCCCGCGTGGTCGACGACGGCGTGGAGCTGGACGTGGAATTCCGAGACGCCGACGGTCGATTTGAACAGTCGATCTCCAGCCGCCTCGACCTCACCCCCGCGGAGCCCAGGCGGCTGGCGGCCTACGCCGGGGCGGTCGCGGCCCGCGCCCAAGAGCTCGGAGCCGGCGACCCGGAGGCGCTGTGGGCCCTCCTCACGCCGTCGAGCATCCTGCTCCAGTCCGTGCTGGACGACCGCTCTCTCCAGACCGAAGCGGACTTCCTGGCGCTGCTCCAAGACCCCGACCGCCTCGATCGCGCGGCGCGCCGAGAGCAGGTGCGGAGGATGGTTCCCGGCCGACAGGACCTCGACGACCGGCTGGCGGCGGCCCTCTACGCGCTGTGTTGGGAGGGCCGGACAGGGGCCGCCTGGACAGAGACCACCGCGGCGCTGCGCACCCTCTGCGCGTCCGGCGACGACAGCCTGCTCGTCGCGTGTATGCGCGCGTGGATTGAAGAGTACGACCCCGACGAGACGGCGTGGCCGAACGGGCCCTCGGTGTCGAACCTGCTGATCCTCGCCGCCTGGAAGCACCTCGATGCGCGGCTCAGCGGCCCCGTGCGCCGCGAGGCGCTCGATGTCGTCGACCGGATCGCCGACGCGACACACCCGAGCCCCGCCGCGATGGCCCGCGCCGGCTTCTGAGGGGAAGGGCCGGCGGCCCGCGTCGCTCCGGCTCCAGGGCAGGGCCCCGGTCGGGCATCTCTGAGGGTACGATGCCGACATGCGCCACCTCTCCCTGCTCCTCCTGCTCGCCTGCGCCACCAAGTCGTCCTCGTCGCCCAGCGTGGATCCCACCGACACCGACGCCGTCGCCGACCCGGACACCGCCACAGACACCGACTCCGCCACCGACACCGCCACGGACCCCGTCCCCGAGCCCGAGGTCCTCACCTTCTACGTCGACCCCGCCGGCTCCGACGACGCCACCGGCAGCCCAGACACCCCCTGGGGGACCCTGCCCGGCGCCCAGGCCAACCTGCGCGCCCTACGCGCCGCCGGGGCCCTCGATCGCCCGGTCGAGGTCGTGCTGGCCGCCGGCACCTGGCCCCTCGCCGAGACCTGGACCTTCGGATCGGAGGACAGCGGCACCGACGAAGCGCCCGTCACCTGGCGCGCCGAGCCCGGTGAGGTCGCCACCCTGATCGGGGGCTTTTCGCCGACGGGCTGGACCTGGGAAGGCGCCGACCTCGTCGCGACCCTCCCGGAAGGCACGCCGGCCCCCTTTCAGCTCTGGGTGGGCGGTGAGCGGCGCCCCCTCGCCCGCGCCCCCGACACGGGCTTCTTCTACGCGGCGGCCACCGCCTCGGGGGCCGACCAGCTCGTCTACGCCGAGGGTGAGGTGGGCGAAGACTGGGACCTCTCCCGCGCCAGCGTCCACACCTTTCACGACGCTTGGGGCGCCTGGGAGACCTCCCGCCTCTGGGTCGCGGGGATGGACCCGAGCGCCAACACCCTCACCTTCACCGGCCCCTCTCTTTGGGGGAACTACGCCGGGAACCGTTGGTGGATCGAGGGGGTCCCCGAGGCCCTCGACACGGCCGGGGAGTGGATCTACGACCCCGACACCCGGGTGCTCCGCTACCGGCCGCGAGCGGGCGAGAGCCCCGACACGCTGCAGGTCGTCGTCCCCGTGCTCGACACCCTCGTCGCGATCACCGGCACCGCCGACGCCCCGGTGGTCGGCCTCGCCTTCTCCAACCTCAGCTTCGCCTACACCGACTGGGCGCCGGACGCCGACGGCTACGCCGGCCTCCAGGCCGCCGTCGCGGAGGGGGCGGCGATTGAGCTGGCCTATGCCGACGGCATTCGCTTCGAAGACAGCGTGCTCGCCCACACCGGCGCCCACGGCATCTGGTTTCGGGAGGGCAGCCACGATGGGCTGATCTCCCGGTGTGAGCTGTGGGATCTCGGCGCCGGCGCCGTTCGCTTCGGCACCACCAACGAGGCCGAGGGCTCCGGGGGGCACACCGTCGAGAACAGCTTCCTCCACCACGGCGGGCGCGCGCTGCCCTCGGGTCAGGGGGTTTGGATTGGTCAGTCCTCCCACAACATCGTCTCCCACAACCACATCGCCGACTTCTACTACACCGGCGTCCAGGTGGGCTGGTACTGGGGCTATTCATCGTCCACGGCCGAAGACAATCTCATCACCTGGAACGAGATCCACACGATCGGCCAGGACATGCTCTCCGATCTCGGCGGGGTCTACACCCTCGGCGTCTCACCCGGCACCGAGGTCTCCTACAACCGCATCCATGACATTCGCTCTTATGGCTACGGCGGCTGGGGCCTCTACACCGATGAGGGCTCCTCCTTCATCACGCTCACCCACAATGTCGTCTACAATGCCGAGAGCGAGTCCTTCCACCAGCACTACGGCGAGGCGAACGTCGTCAGCAACAACATCCTGGCCTATGCCGGCGGCGGCCAGGTGCGGCGCACCCGGGATGAGGATCACACGAGCTTCTACTTCCTCAACAACATTGTTTACTTCGACAATGGCCAGCCCCTCTACGACGGCGCCTACTCCGGCTGGACCCCCGGCCGCTACGAGATGGACTACAACGTCTGGTGGGACCCGTCGGCCTGCGCCCTCGACTGGGCCGGCTACAGTTGGGCAGGGTGGCAATCGATCGGCAATGACAACGCCTCGGTCGTGAGCGACCCCCTCTTCGTCGACGCCGAGAACCTCGACTTCACCCTCGATCCGGCCTCGCCCGCCCTCGCCCTTGGCTTTGAGCCCTGGGACTGGACGGCGGCCGGCCTGTACGGAGACGCCGACTGGGTGGCCCGGCCCGCGTCCTGGGGTTGGACCTCGACGACCCACCCGGCGTCGAGCGCCTGGATCGTGGACGGCTTCGAGTCCACCCCCCTCGGCGACCCGCCCGCCGAGGCCACCGTTTGGGGCACCACCGCCGAGGCCTGGGTCAAGGTCGTGGACACCGAGGCGCGCACCGGATCGCGCTCTTTGGAGCTCCGCGACCAGCCCGGCCTCGCGGCCGTCTACGCGCCGATGTTCAATTACACCCCCTCGATGTGCGGGCCCGTCACGGCTTCCTTCGCGGCGAAGCTCGAAGCGGGGGCCATGCTCTACCACGAGTGGCGGGACTGGCCGGCCGGGGCATCCAGCTACAGCGCCGGCCCCTCGGTCACGGTCACCGGCGACGGCACGCTCTACGCGAGTTGGACGCCCATCGGCACGGTGCCGACGGGCATGTGGCTCGACTTTACGATCTTCACCGAGGTCGGCGGGGCGAGCGGCCTGTGGTCGATGTCGGTGGAGGCCGAGGATGGGACGGTAAAAACCTGGTCCGACCTGCCGGCGACCCCGCTCGGCTCGCTGAACTGGGTGGGCTTCGTGGCCAACGCCAACGGCGACACCCGCCTCTGGCTGGACGATCTCGACGTGCGCTGAGGCCTACCGGGCGCGAACCCGGTTGTTGCGCGGCAGGTGCTCCAGCTCGACGCGGCCGAGCCCTTCGAGCAGCGGCGGCACGTAGAGGGCGAGGCGCCCCCGGTAGCCCTTGCGCTGGCCGTACCAGCCGCCGGCCGGGTTATCGGCGGCCCGCCCCCATGGGGGCGTCTTTGAGCGTTCGAGAGAGAGGCGCCACCTCTCCCTCCTTCTCCTGCTCGCCTGTGCCTCCAAAGCATTCTCGCCGCTGAGTGCGGATTCCACCAAGACCGATACCGATGCGGCGGAGAAGCGCACGGGACAGGAGCGGGCCCCGGGGAGCTTCTTCATCGCCTCTTAAGCCGGAATGACCACGTCCATCCTGTAGCGGCGGCAAAGCGGGGGACCCGAAATCTCCAAGACCTCGGTGCCAAGGTTGGGTTCACCTACGCGACCGTCTCCTACATCGAGCGGGAGACGATCCGCCCGAACTACGGCGCTGCGGTGAAGCTCGCCGAAGGTTGGGGTGGACAACGCATCAGGTGAAGGCGGCGGCCTCGCGGCTTCCCTTCGTGGACGAAGAGCCCTGTGCGTAGCGCGCTTCGCTGGTCTGCATGTGATTGGTGATGTCGCGATCGGTCAGCGGGTCAGGATTGTGTAAAATATGCACATGAACCCCCTTCCGTGGGGACCCCCTCTCTGCTACGGTTCGATTCGCCACCCATAACGGAGGTTCTATGGTCGCCCCTGCTCGAAAGTTCGCACTGCTGCTTGGTCTGCTCCTCCTTCCCGCCTGCTACAAGACCAAATTGTAAGGCTTCCTGGACACCGGCTCCCCAGGACACTCCGAAAGAGTGCTGGTTCACACGGTTGTGTATGGGATTGTCCCGCTCAACTCGGTGGATGTCAAAAGAATCTGTGGAAGCAAGAGGGTCTTCTCAACTTCGTCCAGCATCAGAGGAGTCGGCCTACTCGCAAACTTCATTACGGCCGGGTTGTATACCCCCATGACTGTCAAGGTGACCTGCGAGGCGTAGCGGCTACACTGCGTCCCGCAGTCAGGGATCGAGGCGACAGCGAAGGC